>DZAT01000003.1:4539-13184 GCA_022736205.1 Thiomicrospira cyclica | reverse complement strand
CTTGGCAAGTTGCGCGTTATTACCTAACACCCGATGAGCATCAAGTGGTAGATGATAAGCAAAAATATTCAAGTCAGCTTTCATCGCACATCGAATGCGCGCGCCTTTTTGCCCTACGAGCGGCAAAGGTTCGTTACGCCAAAAAAAACCATGATGCACAATTAATGCATCAGCGCCCCATGCTGTCGCCGCATCAATGGCGGCTTTTGAAGCAGTGACCGCCGTTGCCAACTTGCGAATCTCATTTTTCCCTTCGATTTGCAACCCATTAGGACAGTAATCTTTAAAGTCATCAACCGATAGCAGGGTCGACAAATAAGTGCTGAGTGCTTGCTGGGTAATCATGCGAGTATCTCGGATAACGCGGTTAATAACGCAACATTTTGCGCATCATCACCAATGGTAATACGTAAAAATTGCTCAATTCTAGCTTGCTTAAAGTGGCGCACAATAATGCGTCTTTCTCGTAAAGCAGCCGCTAACTGAGCCGCATCACGCGTGGCATGACGTGCAAAAACAAAATTAGCAGCCGATGGTAATACTGAAAATCCTAACAGCATTAATTTACTAACCATCGCTTCTCGACTATCGATTACTGTCTGACGCATTGCCTGAAAATAAGGCTCGTCTTGAAAAGATGCCACAGCACCTGCGAGCGCTAAACGATCGAGTGGATAAGAGTTAAAACTATTTTTGACCCGCTCCAAGCCCGCAATTAAGTCTGCATGACCAATGGCAAAACCAACACGCAAACCAGCCAGAGAGCGTGACTTTGAAAGCGTTTGCGTCACCAGTAGATTATCGTAGCGATTCACTAAAGCAATCGCCGATTCGCCACCAAAATCAATATACGCTTCATCCACCACCACCACAGATGTAGGATGTGCCTGTAGCAGCTGTTCAATAGCGTCTAGAGCCAACAGGCGACCCGTAGGCGCATTGGGATTAGGGAAGATAATCGCGCCATTCGGACGCTGATAATCCTCAATTGCAATCGTAAAATCCTCTCGCAACGCAATCGTTTCGAAAGGAATTTGATACAAACCACAATAAACAGGATAAAAGCTGTAACTAATATCGGGAAATAGCAATGGCAAATCATGTTTAAGCAACGCATGGAAAACGTGTGCCAACACTTCGTCTGAGCTATTACCAACAAAAACTTGATTGTGCGCGACACCATGATAATCAGCAATGGTTTGCTTTAAGACATCCGCATTAGGGTCGGGGTACAAACGCAGTTCACCACTCACCGCACCCTGAATCGCGGCGATGACCTGCGGTGAAGGCGGATACGGGTTTTCATTGGTATTGAGCTTAACCATATTAAGAATCTTGGGCTGTTCACCGGGTACGTAAGGCACTAAGTCGTGAACCACGTCACTCCAAAATCGGCTCATAACATTAACCCCTGACACGGTAACGCGCTGACGCAGCATGCGCATGCAACCCTTCAGCATCAGCCAATTCGCCCGCAATTTTGCCCAAGCTGTTGGCACCGTCTGCCGAACAGAAAATCAAGCTCGAACGCTTTTGGAAATCGTACACTCCCAAAGGTGACGAGAAGCGTGCAGTACGCGATGTTGGCAACACATGATTAGGACCTGCACAGTAATCACCAATGGCTTCCGCCGTGTAGCGTCCCATAAAAATGGCACCCGCATGACGGATTTTGGGCAACATCGCTTCTGGATCTTCGACAGACAATTCTAAATGTTCAGGGGCAACATAGTTAACAACCTTAATGGCTTCTACTTCATCTTTAACAACAATAATTGCGCCACGCATGGTTAGCGCTTTACTGATAATGTCTTTACGCGGCTGTAAGGGCAACAATTTATCGATAGAAGCCTGAACCGCTTGTGCATGTTCTGCATCCCAGGTAATCAAAATCGACTGAGCATCTTCATCATGTTCGGCTTGCGAAAACAAGTCCATCGCCAACCAATCAGGATGAGTCAAACCATCGGATACCACCAAAATTTCCGAAGGACCCGCAATCATATCGATACCCACCGTACCGTAAACCATGCGTTTAGCCGTCGCAACATAAATATTGCCTGGTCCTACAATTTTATCTACCGTCGGCACTGTCTCGGTTCCGTAAGCAAGCGCGGCGACCGCTTGTGCACCACCAACCGTAAAGACACGATCAACCCCACCCAAATAAGCGGCAGCAAGCACCCATTCATTCACAATATCATCGGGCGTAGGTACGACCATAATCAATTCTTTAACGCCTGCAACCTTAGCTGGAATCGCATTCATTAACACCGATGAAGGATAAGCCGCTTTCCCACCTGGCACATACAAACCAACACGATCTAAAGGTGTCACTTGCTGACCGAGCAAGGTACCGTCTGCTTCAACATAACTCCAAGAGCCTTGAACCTGACGCTCATGGTAACTGCGAATACGCGCTGCGGCAGTGGTTAACGCCTGCTGACCCGAAAGGCTTAAGCCATTGTATGCCTGCTGTAAACGATGATGCGGGATTTCAAGCTCTGCTGAAGAAGACACCTCTCTGCGATCAAAGCGGTTGGTATAGCGCATTAAAGCAACGTCACCCTCTTTGCGGATATCCGCAACAATGGTTTTAACCGCAAGTTGGACAGCATCATCCGACACTGACTCCCAAGCCAATAACGTTTCTAAAGAAGACCAAAAATCACCTGTTTGACTATTTAAGTGTTTCATTCTGCACCCCTTTTATTCTCTGCTGCCACCTGTGCGGCCAAATCATTAACCAATGCATTTAAATCTGAAAATTGGCGCTTATATGCCATACTGTTCACCACCAAACGAGAGCTAATATCCGCAATATGCTCTGTCGGCTCTAAACCATTCGCACGCAAAGTGTTGCCAGTATCCACTAAGTCGACAATGCAGTCTGCCATACCCACTAAAGGAGCCAACTCCATAGAGCCATAAAGCTTAATTAAATCAACCTGCTCGCCCTTACTGGCAAAGTAATCTTGCGCCACATTGACGTATTTGGTCGCCACACGCAAACGATGCGATTGACGTTGATGTCCAACAGGCGCAGCAACCATCAACTTACAACGCGCAATTTGCAAGTCGAGCAATTCAAATTGATTATCTCCACCCTGCTCCATGAGTACATCCTTACCAACGATACCCATATCCGCACCGCCTTGTGCCACGTAAACAGGAACATCGGTCGCACGCACAACTAATAACTGCACATCAGTACGCGTCGTTGGAATAATCAGTTTGCGTGTTTTATCTAAATCTTCAGTCGGCACAATGCCCATCTTTGCTAACAACGGCAAAGTATCTTTTAAAATTCGACCTTTTGATAAGGCAAGCGTAATCATGTTTTATGTTCCCTTTCTCTTACGTAGCCAAACGCTGAATATTAGCACCCATGCGATGAAATTTTTCTTCGACACGCTCATAACCGCGATCAATATGATACACACGATTAATGACTGTTTCGCCTTCGGCAACTAATCCAGCCAAAATTAACGATGCAGAGGCACGCAAATCAGTCGCCATAACCGATGTACCAATGAGCTTGCTCACACCTTGTGTCATGGCAACATTGCCATCAATCGTAATGTTTGCGCCCATGCGAACCAATTCTGGCACATGCATAAAACGGTTTTCAAAAATCGTTTCTTTAACGTGTGACACGCCTTTTGCCAAGGTATTCATGACCAGAAACTGCGCTTGCATATCGGTAGGAAAAGCAGGATATGGCATGGTTACAATATTAACGGGCTTAAGCAAGCGATTGCGCATATCTAAACGAATCCAATCATGCCCTGTATCAATCAGAGCACCAGCCTCTTCAAACTTAAGCAAAACGGCTTCTAAGTGACCCGGATCTACCTGTCTCAGTGTCACATCACCCTGTGTAAGCGCCGCTGCTGCCAAATAAGTTCCCGCTTCGATACGATCAGGAATGACACGATAAGCAACGCCATTCAAGCGCTCCACCCCTGTAATTCGCAAAGTAGATGTGCCAATGCCTTCAATCTGTGCGCCCATCGCGTTTAAGAAATGCGCAAGATCACTTACCTCTGGTTCGCGTGCAGCATTTTCTAAAATAGTGACACCTTGTGCCAAGGCTGCTGCCATCATCAGGTTTTCAGTTCCCGTAACGGTGACCATATCCATAAAAATATGTGCGCCTTTTAGGCGATTCGCCGTCGCAACAATAAAGCCTTTTTCGACTTTAATATCAGCACCCATCGCACGCAAACCATCGAGGTGAATATTGACAGGGCGCGATCCAATGGCACAGCCACCTGGCAAGGAAACGCGTGCCTCACCATGACGCGCAAGTAAAGGTCCAAGCACCAAAATTGATGCACGCATGGTTTTAACCAGCTCGTAAGGCACTTCAAACAAGTTGACCGTTGTCGGGTCAATTTCTAAGGCAAGCTTTTCATCAACCGTGATGCCAGCACCCATGGTTGCCAACAATTCGATACTGGTGGTGACATCGCGCAAATGCGGGATATTGGTTAAGGTAACCGTTGAATCAGCCAAAATACTAGCGACCAAAATGGGCAGAACCGCATTTTTAGCACCCGAAATATCTAACTCACCGCCAAGAATCGCGCCGCCTTGAATGACTAAGGTATCCATGAATTACGCCCCTGTTTGCTGTGCCTGTTCGGCAGGCGTTCGTGTGACTAATGACAAAGCATGAAGACTACCCGATGCCAGCTCTTCTTTAAATAATGCTTGAATCAAACGATGACGTGCTAGCAATGCTTTACCCAAAAAGGCACCACTGACAATAGTTAACGTCAAATGGCAATCTTCACCCGAAACGAACACCTGCGCGTCACCTAACGCAGCCTGAATTTTTGCCACGACTTCTTGCTCTGTCATTACATAACCTTTTTTCTAAAACAATACTTAAATAGCATTAAAAGCCTTGTGAGGCGTATCTCGCTTCACACCTCACGCCCTATCAACGACGAATCTTCCAACCCTTCGCCAACAAAACCAAACACAACAGCGACAACACAACGGCAAAAACTGCTGTAATACCCAAACTCAACCAAGGCGAGACATCAGACACACCCAAAAAACCATAACGAAACCCATCAACCATATAAAAGAATGGGTTGAACCAAGTTGCCTGCTGCCAAAAAAGCGGCAATGCAGAAACCGAGTAAAAGACCCCGCTTAAAAAGGTTAAAGGCAAAATAACAAAATTCTGAAAAGCCGCCAACTTATCGTATTTATCTGCCCACAGACCCGCCAAAAAGCCCAACGCTCCTAAAACAAACGTCGTTAATAAAGCAAATGATAACAACCAAAACGGATTTATCCAAACAAAAGGTATCCAAAACTGACTGACCAACAAAATCGCAATACCAACCATCATGCCTCGAACAATCGCACCAATGACAAATGCCAAGAAAATTTCTGTTGCAGACAAAGGACTTAATAACAACAAATCGAGATTGCCATACATTTTCGACTGAATCAGACTCGAAGAACTATTCGAAAACGCATTCTGCAACATCGTCATCATAATGAGTCCTGGCAGCAAAAAAACGTTATAACTGACCTGATCAAACCCTGATGCATCCGCTGGCATGACCTGACCAAAAATCAGTAAGTACAGCAAAGTAGAAACCAGCGGCGCAAAAATGGTCTGTACCGACACGCTCATGAAACGATTAATTTCTTTTTGACACAAGGTCACAAAGCCTAGCATATTCATTTAGCAACATCTGTATGAGTTAAGGTTCTAAAAACATCTTCTAAACTGGCTTCAATTTGGCGCATTTCCGTTAGGATTAACCCCGCATCAGACAACACACTTAATAACGCACTACGTGCCGATCCTCGCGCTGAACGCAAGACCAATTTATTGGCACTGCGACGATGCACCTTATCAGCAATAACAGATGGCAAGGCTGCAGGTAACGTTTCTAACGTCACCTCAATATACTCCCACGGGTGAGATGCAATTAAGGTTTGCGTATCTTCTAATGCTAACAAGCGCCCTTCTCTTAAAATGGCTATTTTTTCACAAAGCTGTTCTGCTTCTTCAAGATAATGTGTCGTTAAGATAATGGTATGACCTTGCGCATGTAGCTCGCGAATAAACGCCCACATACTTAAGCGCAATTCAATATCGACACCCGCTGTTGGCTCGTCTAACACAACCACGACAGGTTTATGCACCAACGCCAAGGCAATTAATACACGACGCTTCATGCCACCAGACAAAGCTGGCATATATGCATCGCGCTTATCCCACAAACCCAGTCGTTGTAACAACTCGTCAATCCAAGCCCATTGCGACTTACCCAGACCAAAATAGCCAGCCTGAATCCGCAACAACTGATGAATCGAAAAAAATGGTTCATCAATAAGCTCTTGCGGCACTAACCCCAAGGCGCGACGCGCAGCACGGAAATCAGTCTGAACATTATGTCCCATCACCTTAACACTACCCGCGTCAGCGTTAATTAAGCCAGAGATGATACCAATTAAGGTCGACTTGCCCGCACCATTCGGTCCTAAGAGGGCAAAAAAACTGCCTGCAGGAATTTGCAAACTCACATCAGTCAACGCAGCAACACCCTGATAAGCTTTGCTTAGCTGACTGATTTCGACAGCAATCGCGTTAGACACCGCTGACAACCCTATCTTGATCAAAGAAAGCATCGAGTCGATACAAAGTTAACAGCGACTTAACGTCATCCGAGACACCTAACAAGTTAATCTGTTTCGATTGTGCACGCAACTGCAGCAATATGGTCATCAGAGAGCTATCCACTTGCGTTACAGCTTGCAGATCAACCGCAACAACACCCTCTTTTGGCAAAACAGGCAAAGCGGTTGCCACTTGTGCTCGCAACCATACCCCTTGTAACACAAGCGTTTGCTGCACTAACTGCCAAGAAGCAGCGTTAATTACCATTCAACTGAGCCTTCATTTGAGCCAACACCGCTGGCAAGCCTTTTTGATCGATTTCAACCGCATAAACACCACGGTAGTTTAATAACAAACTAATGCCTTGAATTTCGACATCATAAGTCTTCCAACTATCACCAGCAGGCAACAAACGAAAAACAACAGGAATACGATTACCATTTTTCTCGACCACGGTCGCGGGCACTTCCTTGTCTTGCGCACCACTACCAGCACGACTTGCACCGAACTCGATATGATCGATTTGTAACTTTAAAAAACTACGCGCATAGCTGTTAAGTAACAGTTTTTTGAATAAGTCAACGAAGGTTTGCTGTTGTTCTGATGTTGCCGTTCGCCATGCTGCACCCATAACAAAACGGGACATTTTGCCAATATCAACATACGGAAAGACAAGTTCTTCTGCCAAAGCATTAACCCGATCATTACTCGCCTCTAATTGCTTACGCTCACTTTCAAGGCGAGAAACCAACTGATCTGACACTTTCTGTACTTGCGCAACAGGATCTTTTTCACTAATCATCGCAGCTGCAGGCGTCGATAAAGAAAACCCTAACAATAACAATCCAAACCACTGCTTCACGTGCATCATTGCTCCCATTATTGCTTATTGCTGTTACTTTCAGTCAGTTTCACCAAAAACTGACCAATCATTTTTTCTAATACCATCGCTGGCTGAGTGTGTTCGATTCGACTGCCTGCAACCAAATTAGCGTCATCGCCACCAGGCTCTAGTCCAATGTACTGATCCCCCAGCAAACCTGCTGTCAAAATACTCGCAGAAGAGTCTGCTGGAATTTGAGCAAAACGACGGTCAACATCAAGCGTAACCACAGCCTTGAACGTTTGTCCATCCAAAACAATACTGGCTACACGACCAACAACCACGCCACCCATAGTAACCTTGGATCGCGGTTTTAAACCACCGATGTCAGAAAAGTGTGCCGTAACGGCGTATGTATCACCATCTTGCATGCCTGCTAACTTACCGAAGTTACTCACACTTAATGCCATAAATAAGCCTGCTAATAGTGCCATTAACACCATTAAGCCTACCCAGAATTCCATTTTTTTTGTTGCTTGCATTTGTAAAAGCTTCCTTAATCGAACATCAGTGCTGTGAGCACAAAATCTAACCCCAAAACCGCGAGCGAGCTATGAACCACCGTGCGCGTCGTCGCCATACTCACGCCTTCTGCTGTTGGTAAACATTGCGCTCCTTGAAACAACGCAATCGCGGCAATAACAAGCGCAAAAACAACCGACTTAATAACACTTCCGATAACATCTTCTTGCCAATCGACAGCAGCTTGCATTTGCGACCAGAAAGTCCCTGTATCAATCCCCAGCGCTTCGACACCAATTAAATAACCACCAAAAATACCCAACACGTTAAATAACATGGTTAATAAAGGTAAAGCCACTAAGGCAGCAATAAAACGAGGGGCATAAACACGGACAAAGGGATCTAAACCCATCATTTCTAAAGCCGAAAGCTGCTCTGTCGATTTCATTAAGCCAATCTCGGCGGTTAATGCCGAGCCAGCACGACCTGCAAATAATAAAGCAGCAACAACAGGGCCTAACTCGCGCAGCAAAGTTAAGGCAACCATCACGCCAACCGTTTCGGTGGCATTAAAATGAACTAAAATATTATAAGCTTGTAACGCCAATACCATGCCGACAAACAAGCCCGCAACGAGGATAATCGGTA
>DZAT01000003.1:0-4439 GCA_022736205.1 Thiomicrospira cyclica | reverse complement strand
GCTTGTAACGCCAATACCATGCCGACAAACAAGCCCGCAACGAGGATAATCGGTAGAGACAAAACACCTGCAAAGTAAAGCTGACGAATCCATGCGCTCACGCGAACTATCGCAGCGGGTAATGCACCCATTAACAGCACAATAAAAAACCATCCCTGACCAAATGCACGTGCCAACGACATGAAACGCGCACCGAGTTCGGAAACTTGATTTTCAAACCAAACATTCATATTTTACTACCGATCACCAGTAAATAATTCAACGGACTGGAGGTCTGGAGGAAGGCGTTACTGAAAATAGCATGTAACCCCATTAATCCCCCTTCCTTCAGCTAAAAAACAAACTTGAAAAGTCTAAAAACAAGCAAAGCGAGCTTTTTAGAGCTTTCTTTCCCATAAATCACTGGCATAATCAGGCGCAGGATAGTTAAAGGGAACGGGACCATCCGCTTCACCGCCAATAAACTGTTTTACCCATGGATCTGTCGACGCACGCAGTTGATCAGCATTGCCCGCTGAAATCACACACCCTTCCGATAGCACCACCGCATAATCAGCAATCGACAACACCTCATCCACATCATGGGTAACGACAACGCTGGTTAAGCCCATCGCATCATTGAGCGTACGAATCAGTCGCACCAAAACGCCCATTGTAATGGGATCTTGACCTGCGAAGGGTTCATCATAGAAAATCATTTGAGGATCAAGAGCAACAGCGCGTGCTAATGCAACACGGCGCGACATACCACCTGACAATTCTGAAGGCATCATCCATGCCGCACCACGCAAACCAACGGCTTCCAACT
Organism: Thiomicrospira cyclica; assembly: GCA_022736205.1. GTDB lineage: Bacteria > Pseudomonadota > Gammaproteobacteria > Thiomicrospirales > Thiomicrospiraceae. Next base: position 3,631 of record DZAT01000003.1, on the reverse strand, counting down.
TCATCAACACCAACTGACGAATGGCGCTTTCGGGTAATTTACTGTGCTCACGCAAGGGAAGCGCCACGTTTTCAAATACCGACAAATCAGTAAGCAAAGCACCACTTTGAAACAACATTCCCATACGCTGACGCAAAGTAAACAAATCGGCACGTGCCAAGGAATGCACAGGTAAGCCATCCACATGAATCTTTCCGATATTCGGTGTTAACTGCCCTGCAATCAATTTGAGCAGGGTTGTTTTGCCCGTGCCAGAAGGCCCCATAATGGCAGTAATCTTGCCACGAGGAATGGAAATACTGACATTGTCAAAAATAAGGCGCTCACCGCGAGCAAAACTCACGTTTTCGATTTCAATGATACTTGTTGTCACGATAAAACACCCATCAGTTCCAATAACGTCTGTACTTCTTTAACTTGCTTTGCCATTGATCCATCCAAAACAATCAAACCATGCTCGCCTGAAAAAGAGCCTTGCCATCTCGCAATGGTTTTCTGTGCTGATCGTAAATTCGTGTCATCACATCGCAAAGCCGAATCGCCAAACTGCAAAACAGGAATCGATAGCGACTCAACTACTGACACATTGCTTGCGAGAATTAAGCCACCAAACTTGCTATTAAACGTATACGACAACTGAACTGCCTGTTCAACCTGTTCCGATGTTTCGCATAACACATAAAACCAAAAATTCTCATGCGTTTGCTCACACCACTGAGCAACAAGCCTAGCATCTGCTTGCAACCAACGCATGGGCGGAATAACAACAGCCATGCAAAAGTTGGCATACCACGTTAACTGCCAATCTTGCGGTACATCAGATGGATAGAAATTTCGCAAGTAAGACGACTCCCAATCCAAAACCGCAACCCCAATCCAAGGCGAAGCCGTATCAACGATTTTTAAAGCAGATTCCGACATAAAAACTTCTTAATTTTTAAGTAATACTTTCAATTTTATCCTATATTTTATCAATTTGTATCACTAAAACGTAATATTGGTGAATGATTATTGAATTTAGACAATTCTCTGTTCTCAAGCGATCCTTTTTCTTCTATCATTAACCATTTTAGATAGAGCGAGATGCGCATCATGTTGTTAACCGAATCGGCACTTACGCAACGCTTAGCACAGATAAAACTAGCGATTTTTGATGTCGACGGCGTACTTACCGATGGTCGTCTTTACTATGATAATCATGGCAATGAATTTAAAGCCTTTCATGCACAAGATGGTCATGGCATGAAACAACTTCAGCAGTCAGGCATTCCGATTGCCATTATTACTGCTCGCCAATCAAGCTTAGTCGCTAAGCGGATGTCGGATTTGGGTATTCAATATGTATTTCAAGGTGCTCGCGATAAATTGGCTGTTTTTGAACAGCTACTCGCTGACCTAGTTTTACCCGCGGAAGCGGTCTGCTACGTTGGTGATGACTTGCTCGACTTGCCAACCATGCAACGTTGTGGTTTAGCCATTAGCGTCCCCAATGGCTATGCTGGCGTTAAATCTCGCGCACATTACATCACGCAAGCATCTGGTGGACAAGGCGCAGCAAGAGAAATGTGTGACCTTATTTTAAATGCACAAGGCAAGTTAGATGCCTTGATTGCTCACTATCTGCGCTAACCTACCATGCTTCGCCTTGTTTCTTTGATGTTGCTTACTTTAGCGGCCGCCGTTGTTGCTTACTTACCTTACACGCAGCAGGGTGCTAAACTCGTACCACAACAAACGCAATTACAAATTGAAATGACGCATATTGCTGGCATGATTACCGATCGACAAGAGCAGGGTAAAAACTTTCGCTTTCATAGCGAACAGTTAAATTATGATGAAGCACGCAATCGCAGCACGTTAACCCCCTATCACTTTGTTGGTACCAGTGCTGGCAACTTTTTTTACGGCGATAGCTTGCAAGCAATACTAGATGGCGAGCAATTCGAACTTAAACAGAATGTCGTTCTAAAACAAGCAACAACGTCTGGCGAAACACGAACATTAACAAGCCAAAAATTAATGATGAACATTCAACGACACACACTTTTTAGCCCAGAGGCTGTGCGTGTTAGTGATGACAAACAGACAATTGAAGCCGATAGTCTACAAGGAAATTACGAAGAAGGAAATTATGAGTTTACGCATCATGTTCAATCGCACTGGCAATAATCATCTCGCCAGCAAAAACCTAATCTGGCTTTGCGTTCTATTGCTGCCAACGTTAGCGTTTGCTGCCAATAAAGTCAGCAATGACAAACCCGCTGAAGATACTAAAAACTACCCTGTTACCATTAGTGCGGATCAACTGGTTAGTCAGAGTAAGGCGGGACAAAGTGAATACAGAGGCAACGTACAGCTCAATCGTAACAAATTAGAACTTCAAGGGTCGCAACTCAAACTCATTCACCCTAACGACAAGCTACAAACCGCAACCACGACAGGAAACCCTGCAACCTTTAAAGATTATCTACCTAAAAAACAGCAATGGGTTAACGGTGAAGCCAAGCAAATTCTTTTCGATCAAGAAAAAGATACGGTGACCTTAATTGATAATGCTAGCATGATAATGGACAATGGCAATCGCATTAAAGCCGATAAAATCGTTATTCATAATAAAGACGAAACCTTCGAAGCCAGTGGCAGCAAACAAAATGGTCGCGTAAAAATGACACTTCAGCCAGACAATTAAGAAGGGTTTTATAATATGAAAACAACAGAAAACCATCACTTTAGCGCCCATAACTTAGCGAAACGTTATAAAAAACGCCTCGTCGTTCAAGATGTCAGCTTTGAACTATCTAGCGGTGAAGTCGTTGGACTATTGGGACCTAATGGCGCGGGAAAAACCACCACCTTCTACATGATGACGGGTTTAGTCAGTAGCGATGCTGGGCGTATCATGTTAGATGAGACTGACATTACACACCTTCCGATGCATCAGCGTGCAAAACAAGGCATTGGCTACTTACCGCAAGAGGCTTCTATTTTTCGTCGCATGACAGTAAGCGACAACATTATGTCTATTTTAGAAATGCAGCCAGCGTTAAATCTAGAACAGCGTCAGGATAGGCTAGAAACCCTATTGGAAGCGCTGCGTATCACGCACATTCGTGATACTCTGGGGCAAGCTTTATCGGGGGGCGAACGCCGCCGCGCTGAAATTGCACGCGCATTGGCAATCAACCCAAATTTTTTACTGCTTGATGAGCCTTTTGCAGGGGTCGACCCCATTGCGGTTGCCGATATTCAGGGCATCATTCGCCAACTGAAAGAAAGCGGTATCGGTATTTTAATTACCGACCACAATGTCAGAGAAACCTTAGCGGTTGTTGATCGCGGTTATATTTTATCGGAAGGACATATTCTCGCTAAGGGAACACCTGCCGAGCTGTTATCAAACCCCGATGTCATTCGTGCTTATTTAGGCGAAAACTATGGAACGGGACTGGGTGCGGCTCTAAGGTAGTACTGCTAGCCCCTAAAATGGGACAAGATGAGATAAAAGCGTCCCATCTGTGCCCAGAGCCTAAATTCTGGGTAATAAAAAAGGCGTTATATTTCTATAACGCCTTTTAGTATTTGGCTCCCCGACCTGGACTCGAACCAGGGACCTGCGGATTAACAGTCCGTC
>DZAT01000174.1 GCA_022736205.1 Thiomicrospira cyclica | reverse complement strand
CTAAAAAATAAAGGATTGATATGGATAAGGGTTTAGCCAGTTGTAGTCGTGGTCTCGCGCCACTGTTGGCAGATGAGTTGCGTGCGCTGGGTTTGGAAGTCAAAGAAGCACCGCATGGCGTGTGGTTTTGGGGTGGCTTGGAAGCCGCTTATAAAGCAGTGCTGTGGTCGCGTTTAGCAAGTCGGGTGATGATGACATTATGCGAAGGCGAAGTTGATAACGAAGCCGATATGATGGATTTGATTAGAGAAGTCAATTGGGCACAATGGTTAAAACCATCGGGTCGATTAGAAATTGAATTTCACGGCAAATTACCATTTGTGCGCCATACAACCTTTGGTGCGCAAAAAGTAAAAGACGGCATCGCTGACTGGTTCCGTGAGCGTACAGGCGAGCGTCCATCGGTCGATACCGAAATGCCCGATGTGCGCTTACAAGCATGGGGCGATCATGGTCGTTTCTCGTTAGCAGTGGATATGTCGGGGCATGGTCTTCATGCGCGTGGTTATCGACTAGAAGCGGGTGCTGCGCCGATGCGTGAAACCTTGGCAGCGGGTATCTTAATGAAGTCGGGCTGGGCAGAGATTGCCCAAGCAGGCGGAACGCTATTGGATCCCATGTGTGGTAGTGGTACGCTACTCATTGAAGGCGCATGGATGGCAGCCGATATTGCGCCAGGTTTAATTAAAGCCGATAAAATGGGCTTTAAGCGTCATGTCTGTTTTGATTCGGCAATGTGGTCGGATATGGTGCTCGATGCTAAACGTCGCGGTGCTGTCGGCATCAAAAACGTGCCACCGATGTTTGGTTTCGATCATAACGAATGGGTGTTGCAAAAGGCAGACGAAAACATTCGTCGTGCTGGCTTAAAAGACAAAATTCAGCTTGATGCTAAGGGCTTGGGTAAATGGCATAACACGGGTTGGTCAAAAGGGCTCATGATTACCAATCCACCTTACGGTGAGCGTTTGGGTGATGAAGAATCTTTAAAACCTGTTTATCAATTGTTAGGTCAAACCTTGTTAACCGAATGCAATGGCTGGCAAGCATCAATTTACACTAGCAACGAAACGCTTGGGCATTGGTTGGGCTTGCGTGCCGATAAAATGCACGCCTTTTCTAATGGCCCCATTGAAGGTAAGTTATTGCGTTTAACCGTAACGGAAGAGGCCGTTAAAGTCACGCCAATTAATATTGGTTTAAATTTAGTTTCCGAAGTGATGCAAGGACGTGCGAATCTCGCGCAAAGTGATGGCGCACAGATGTTCGCCAACCGCTTAAAGAAAAACATCAAAGCACTGAGCAAGCAAGCTAAAAAAGAAGGCGTTTATGCCTATCGTGTCTACGATGCTGATATGCCCGAATATGCCTTTGCGATCGATCTTTATCAAGGCGAGGAATACGACTGGGTGCAAATCCAAGAATATGCACCACCGCGAAGTGTCGATGAAAAAGCGGCGCGTCGTCGTTTGTTCGAAGGCATGTCGGTGATTGCTGAAGCGCTTGGTGTACCGCCAGAACAATGTCATTTTAAGCGTCGCATGGTGCAAAAGGGCGAAAGTCAGTACGAAGTGCAATCAGATA
>DZAT01000173.1 GCA_022736205.1 Thiomicrospira cyclica | reverse complement strand
AAACGCGTGTTTTGTCGGGCACAACACAACGCCCAAAGGCAGCATTAGGAGCGCCAAGCAAAGCAACGCCTTCTCGTGCTTTACCTTCGCCTTCGCGCAGCAATAAAGACGAATGGGCAGATTTTTAATTCCCGATTGTTTTCATTCTGCAATAAAAAACCGCCAACAAGTGGCGGTTTTTTATTGCAGAATGAAACTACTGATAGCGTTTCATCAGCTTCACATAATGCGCTGCTGAATACTTAAAAAAGCCAATTTCTTTTTCTGTTAACTCGCGCACAGGCTTGGCAGGAATCCCCATATACATCCAACCCGACGATAACTGCTTACCAGGTGCAACCAGTGAGTTAGCACCGATAATGCAATGCTTAGGCACATGTGCCCCATCGAGCACTGTGGCATTCATGCCAATCAGTACCTCATCGTCGATCGTACAAGCATGCAAGGTGGCATTATGCCCAACTGTCACATCGTTACCGATACTCAAGCCATACCCTTTGCCAAAATCACTGTCGTGCGACACGTGTAATACAGCCCCATCCTGAATATTGGTTCGATCGCCAATACGGATAAAGTTCACATCCCCTCGCGCTACCGCGCATGGCCAAATACTGCTTTCATCGCCCAAGACCACATTACCAATCACCACCGCTTGTGGGTCGATGTAAGCTGTCGCTGCAATGGTTGGCAGAACTTCGTTAAACGCTCGAATGGTCATAAGATGATTCCTTTATGATAAAGATGGGTATGTGCTATTATAACGCCATTATTGAGGAGTTATGATCATGTCATCTATCGCATTTGATACGCTCAAATTTACACAAAAATTACGTGATTCTGGCTTTGATCAAAACCAAGCGGAAGCCGTAGCAACTGCATTCAAAGATGCAACCAGCGAAGAGTTAGTAACGAGAGACTATTTAGAAGCGCGACTTGAGAAACAAACCGCTGACATTTATCGTGCCATTTTATTACAAACCTTTGCCATTGGTGGACTCGTTTTCGCCGCCATTAAACTTGCGAACTAATCACATTGAGAATAGATAAACCCCTGCACCGCCTGCTTGCTTGGTTGCATTTGCATCTGCAAGATCACGGCCTTATCCGATTGTTGTATAACAACTTTTATGAAGTTCTGCCCAACGTTTACCGTTGCAGCCAACCCTCTCCCAGTCAAATCGAACGTTACCAACGTGATTATGGCATTAAAACCATCATTAATTTACGTGGCGAAAACGACGATAGCAGCTTTTGGCTATTCGAAAAAGAAACCTGCGACAAGCTTGGCATTACCATGATTGACCATCGCTTGTTTTCGCGCGATTTACCGAGTAAAGAAGCCTTACATAGTACACAAGCATTATTAAGAGACGCTCAATACCCGATTTTATTTCATTGCAAATCGGGCGCCGACCGTGCAGGGTTAATGGCAACACTGTGCCGCATTTTTATTGCGGGTCATCCTGTATCCGAAGCCATTCACGAACTCGATTGGTACTACGGACACTTTAAGTTTGCCCGCACGGGTATGATTGACTTCTTCTTTGCCGACTTTTTACGCTACCAAGCCAACAACGAAACCCCCTTGC
>DZAT01000029.1 GCA_022736205.1 Thiomicrospira cyclica | reverse complement strand
CGTATCGATGATAAAATTGAAGTCATGTTTGGCGATGGGGTGAGATGGTTAAAGGTAGATCACCCAGCGTTAAATTGGGGTTAAAACCTATTACGCTGTCATCTTGCGTTGTTACTGCGATTCTCGCGCTGCGTTACGTACTTCTGTACGTGCCTTGCGTCTGCGAGTCTTGCGCCTAGCAATTTTGACAGCTCATCTACGGTTTTTATGGGGTATTGGTATGTGCGGAATTTGTGGTGATTTAAGATTTAACGGTGTACCAGCAGCAGCGCAACATATGCGCCCAATGCTAGACAAGTTGGCGCGTCGAGGTCCTGATGATGAAGGAATTTGGGCGCAGGGCAGTGTTGCTTTTGGGCAGCGTCGTTTGTCGATTATTGACTTAAGCCAAGCCGGGCATCAACCGATGGTGGATGCAGCGTTAACGCTTGTCTTTAATGGCTGTATTTATAACTACCCCGAACTACGCCAACAGCTCGAAGGGTTAGGACAGCGTTTCCAGTCACACTCCGACACCGAAATTATTCTCAAAGGGTATCGCCAATGGGGTTTGGATTGTGTGCATCATTTCGAAGGCATGTTTGCTTTTGCGATATGGGATGCTTCGGTTCAAACCTTGTTTATCTGTCGTGACCGTTTTGGCATCAAGCCCTTGTATTACACGCTGGACGATAAAGGCATCCGCTTTGCCTCGACCACGCAGTCATTACTCGCTTCGGGCGACGTGGACAAAACCCTAGACCCGATTGCCTTGCATCATCTTATGACCCTTCATGCTGTCGTGCCTGCGCCGCGCACCCTGTTGCAGTCGATTCGTAAATTAGAACCAGCGCACTGGATGATCGTTAAGCCTAATGGTAACACCGAAAAACGTCGTTATTGGACACTGACTGCGCAACGTCCCACCAAAGCGGTTTCTGAAAGAGAGATGCTCGAAGGCACATTGTATCACCTCAAAAATGCCATTAAAAAACGCATGAATGCCGATGTGCCTGTGGGCGTATTACTTTCAGGTGGCTTAGATTCGAGTCTGATTGTTGCTTTGCTTGCTGAATTGGGTGCAAGTCATATTCCGACCTATTCCATCGGTTTTGAAGATACGCCCGAAGAAATGGGCAGTGAGTTTGAGTATTCCGACCAGATCGTGCAACGTTACGCTACCGACCATCACAAAATTCTCGTGCCTAATAATCAAGTGCTACCGCGCTTGCCTGAAGCTGTGGCACAAATGTCCGAGCCGATGGTGGCGCAAGATGCCGTTGCTTTTTATTTGCTGTCTGAGCAAGTGAGCAAAAGCATTAAAGTCGTGCAAAGTGGGCAGGGCGCAGACGAGGTGTTTGGCGGCTACTTTTGGTATCCACAAATGCACGCTGCCGTTGGTGAAGACACGCTGAGTCGCTTTGCCAGTCGTTATTTCGACCGCACGCACGAAGCATGGTTGCGCGCCGTCAATCCGCGTTATCATGTCGGTGATGTGACGGGTGATTATGTGCGCGATATGCTCAGTCAAGCAGGTGCAGATACTTATCTTGATCAGGTATTGCGTTTCGATACCACGACATTAATTGTCGATGACCCCGTTAAGCGCGTCGATAACATGACCATGGCGTGGGGGCTAGAAGCCAGAACTCCGTTTATGGATCATCATTTAATTGAATATGCCATGACCTTACCGCCCGAATTCAAATTGCGCGACGAAGGAAAATACCCACTGAAGGCATTGTCGCGCGGGCGTTTGCCAGATTCGGTCATCGACCGCAAAAAAGGCTATTTCCCCATGCCTGCTCTTAAGTTTGTGCGCGGTGCGTTTTTCGAGTTTATGGCGGATATTTTGAATAGCCGTGTGGCGCGTGAACGTGGATTATTTAATCCTGCTTACCTTGATCTACTTTTGCGTGAACCCGACAAACATTACACTGCTATTTTAGGCTCGAAGTTATGGCACGCTGCCTTGTTAGAGCTTTGGTTGCAAGTGAATGTAGATGAGGTATAATGAAAACACTTAAGTTTAGGTGTTTGTGATGAGTCAACTCGATAAAGTTAAAGAGAAGATTGCGCAGTTAAAGTACTGGCTTGGAGTCTTGTTGGGTGCTTTTGTGGCGCTATCTACGTGGTTGTTTAACAATATTAAAACGGCAGATTTGTGGCAAATTGTGATTGTCTGTATGTTATTGTCCATTTTTGCTATTTTTATTTTTAAGCTCGATGCTAAAATGACGACTCAAATTGAGCGTTTGGAGGATGTATGATAGAAAATATCCCTTTCTTATTTATGGTTTTTGGTTCTGTGATGGTGATTTATTTCGCTTATCAAGCAATTAAGTAATTTAAGCTCATTCTGTTTGATATTATTTTTAACAATAAAAAATTAGGAACACGGTTATGACCCAAGAAGAAACCCTCGCGAAAATCGACGGACAAGTTAAAAACAACCCTTGCGTGATTTATATGAAGGGTACACCAACCATGCCTTCGTGCGGCTATTCGTCGCGTGCCTCTCAAGCAATGATTGATACAGGTGAAAAATTTGCCTTTGTGAATATCTTGGCTGACCAAGATATTTTTCAGTTTTTACCTGCATATGCTGACTGGCCGACTTTCCCACAAATTTATATTGATGGTGAATTGGCAGGCGGATGTGATATCACCTTAGAACTCGCTGCCAGTGGCGAATTAGCAAAAATGATGAAAGCAGCGAACGAAAAAAACGCGGCATAAAGGCGACAATGTCTAAGACGAACTGATATAATCAAGCTATCTTTTTCTCAGAGGTAGATGGCATGAGTATTTTGGTAACAGGTGGCGTTGGTTATATTGGTTCGCATACAGTGATTGCCTTGCAGCAGGCAGGGCATCATGTTGTTATTGCAGATAATTTAGCTAATGCAAAGCCTGCTGTACTAGAGCGTATCAAACGCATTACAGGCATTGCGCCAGAGTTTGTTTTTGCCGATATTCGTCATCATGATAGCCTTGCTCGCATTTTTAGTGAGCACGATATCACTGCAGTGATTCATTTTGCGGGTTTAAAAGCCGTGGGTGAGTCAGTCTTAGAGCCGCTTAATTACTATGATAATAACGTCAATGGGACACTTGTGTTACTGAATGTGATGCGAGAAGCGGGTGTCAGAACATTAGTATTCAGTTCATCGGCAACCGTTTATGGTGATCCTGCTTCTGTGCCTGTTAACGAAACTTATCCGTTGTCAGCAACCAATCCCTACGGGCGTAGTAAACTCATCATCGAAGACATGATGCGTGACTTAGGCTGTAGTGAAGCGGGTTGGAAAATTCTGTTGCTGCGCTACTTTAACCCAATTGGTGCGCATGAAAGTGGCTTAATCGGTGAAGATCCCAATGGCATACCCAATAATCTGCTACCTTATATTGCCCAAACGGCTGTAGGGCGTCGTGAACAAGTCTCTGTTTTTGGTGGTGACTACAATACACCAGATGGCACAGGGGTGCGAGATTATATTCATGTGGTTGACTTAGCAGACGGGCATCTTAAAGCACTTGACTACTTACAACAGCCTAATACACCAGATCAAGTGACGGCTGTTAACTTGGGTACAGGGCAGGGCTATTCCGTGTTAGAAATGATTCGTGCGTTTGAAACAGCGAGCCGCAGAATGATTGCCTATCAGATTGTCTCGCGTCGGGCGGGTGATGTGGCATGTGTTTATGCTGACCCTGTTTTAGCGCAAACACTACTCGGCTGGAAAGCACAGCGTGATTTGGCTGCCATGTGTACGGATGCATGGCGTTGGCAGTCGATGAATCCGAATGGGTTAGAATAAGGGGTTTTCATGAGCGTTAAATTTGCAGTCATTCCTGCTGCTGGTTTGGGCAGTCGTTTTTTACCTGCTACCAAAGCCATTCCCAAGGAGTTGATTCCTTTAGTCGATAAACCGCTGATTCAGTATGTGGTTGAAGAAGCTTACGAGGCGGATATTGATACGATTGTCTTGGTTACCCATGCTGCGAAAAGTGCGTTAGAAAACCATTTTGATACCCAGTACGAACTTGAAACAGAGCTAGAGCAACGCAATAAACTGGCATTGCTTGGTATTGCGCGTAACACCTTACCAGCGGGCATGAAAATCGTGTCGGTGCGTCAAGGCAAAGCGCTTGGTTTGGGTCATGCAGTGGCTTGCGCTGCGCCCATTGTGCAGGATAATCCATTTGTTGTTTTGCTGCCCGATGTGATTTGTCATCATGCACAACAAAATGCCACAGCGCAGCTGGTTGCTGATTATGCGATTCATCGTAGTAGTGTTGTTGCTTTGCAAGAAGTGCCAGTGGACGATGTGCATAAGTATGGTATTGCAGCGGTTAGTGCATCGCATCGCATTACGGGTCTTGTCGAAAAGCCAAGTGCGCAAGATGCACCATCGCGCTTATCGGTACTGGGTCGCTATTTATTTACGCCACATATTTTTGCTGAACTTGCACAAACGCAGCGTGGTGTGGGTGGAGAAATTCAACTCACCGATGCCATGCAAGCTTTGTTGGCGCACGAGACGATGCGTGCAGCCGTATTCGATGGCGAAGTGCATGATTGTGGCGATAAACTGGGATATTTGGCAGCAACGCTGACCTTTGCTAAGCGTCATCCTCAGTTGGGCGAAGCATTCCGTCAACTATTGGAACAACACATATGAGCTTAACAAAAACACCCGCGTGGCAAAATCTGGCTGAACATGCTAATGATGTTCGCCAGCAGCATCTTAAAGATATTTTTGCACAAGATCCACAACGTGGACACAGAGATCAAATCAGTGCTGCTGGCATTACGGCTAACGTGTCGCGCCAAAGAATATTGCCACAAACGTGGCAATATTTATATGAACTTGCAGAACAGCAACAGTTATCAGCTTGTATCGAAAAGCTTTTTTCTGGTCAGCCGATTAACCATACTGAAAATAGAGCAGCTTTGCATACCGCATTGCGCGAGCAACATGACTCGGGTATTGTTGTTGATGGTTATTCGGTTTTTGAACAAGTGCAGACGCAGTTGTCACGCATGTCGGTTTTGGTCGATCGTATTCGTGCTGGGCAGTGGCGTGGTTTTACAGGACTTGCCATTACCGATGTTGTCAATATGGGGGTAGGTGGTTCCGATTTAGGCCCTCATCTTGCTGTGAGTGCTTTACAGCCGACTGATTCACCCATTCGGGTTCACTATTTGTCGAGTATGGATGGTGCGAGAACAGCGAACTTGTTGGCTTCGCTCAGTCCTCATACAACCTTATTTGTTTTTGCCAGCAAAACCTTTACCACCATCGACACCCTGGCGAATGCACAAACAGGGCTTGAGTGGCTGATGGCGCATGGTGCATCGCGCGAGTTGGCACTCAAGCAACACTTTATTGGTGTTTCTACTAATGTGCAAAAAATGACGGCATTTGGTATTCATCCAGCGCATCAGCTCTATTTTTGGGACTGGGTCGGCGGGCGTTATTCACTGTGGTCAACGATTGGCGTAACCATCGCTATTGCTTTGGGTATGGATGCTTTTCGTACCTTGCTTAAAGGCGCAAGCGATATGGATGCGCATTTTCACCAGACACCAATCGCTGAAAATTTACCCATTCGTCTTGCCTTAACGACGATCTGGAATCGTAATTTTCTGGGTATTCATGGTAAAGCCATTTTGCCTTACGATGCTCGCCTAAACCTATTGCCTGCTTATCTCACGCAATTGATCATGGAGTCGAATGGAAAAAGTGTTGATCGTGCAGGTAATAGCATTAGCTACCGTACCTGTCCGATTGTGTGGGGCGAGGTCGGTCCTAATGCGCAACATGCCTTTTATCAGTTGCTGCATCAGGGTACGGAAGCGGCTGCGTGTGATTTTATTGCACCCATTCATCGTCCCGATATCGAACAGTCAGCAGACGAAGCGACACGTGATGCACTACGTTATCAGCACCAACTGGCATTGGCAAACCTGTTAGCGCAATCAAGTGTGCTGATGTTGGGCGATGCGGCACTCGATGCGCCACCAACCGATCCCCATAAACACTATGCAGGGAATCAACCAAGTACGACCTTATTGCTCGAACAACTGGATGCACATAGCTTAGGTGCACTCATTGCACTGTACGAACATCAAACTTTTGTTGAGGCCGTTATTTGGAATATTAACCCCTTTGATCAATGGGGTGTGGAATTAGGTAAGCAAATTGCCATTAAAACCTTAACCGCATTGCAAGAGGGGCAGGCAGAAAGTCTTGATGCCGCTACGCAAGCTCTCATTGCTACTTTGAATGGGCAGACATTATGAACATTGTTATTTATGGGCACGATTATCCTGCCTTAGTTACTGCCGCTAGTCTTGCCAGCAATGGTAATTTTGTGACGATTTTACCGCTCGATGCACCTGTAAACTGGACTTGGCAAGATACGGCTCGTAAGCAATCTGGCTTGGCTTTACTCATTGAAAAACAGCTAGAAACAAAGCGCCTGGTATGGGGTGACTTACAATCTCTTCCTGCATATGCGACTAGCCACGTTCATATTCTGAGTTTGAGTGCGGCTGTGGGGGATCTTAGTGATAATCTGGTTCAACAACTCAGTTTATTACTGCGCGAAAAAACTTTGTTAGTGACGCAAACCTTACACGGTGTTGGGCGTGCCGATGCCTATCAACACTGTTTAAAGGTTGCACAATCGCCTGCGCAAGTGGTGGTATGGCCAGAGTTTTTGTCTGAAGGTTCTGCGATTGCCCAATTTAATCGACCCGACCGCATTATTATTGGTACCGATAACGACTGGGCGATCAATCGAATGCGCGATTTATTGCGTCCGTACAATCGTGCGCGTGATATGCTCTTAATCATGAAGCCAGCTGCCGCTGAAATGACCAAATACGCGATTAATAGTCTGCTTGCTTTGCGTGTATCCGCCATGAACGAGTTTGCTAACTTAGCAACGTCACTGGGTGTGGATATTGAGCAAGTACGTCAAGGGATTGGGACTGATCCGCGAATTGGTTTTAACTATCTGTATCCCGGTGCGGGATTTGGTGGTCCTAATTTTATGGCGGATTTATCTGCTATTTTGCATACCTTTTCACAGCAAGGTATCGAAGCCGAGCTGTTGCCTGCCGCTTTGCGTGTGAATGATCATCAGCAAGAAATTTTGTTTAGTAAAGTGTGGCAACATTATCGTACCCATTTGACGGGCAAAACCTTTGCGCTGTGGGGCGTTTCTTATAAACCCGACACGGCTACGATTGAGCAAGCATCAAGTCTAAAACTGATTGACGCCTTGTTAGCGCAAGGCGTGACCTTGCAGGTGCACGATCCTAAAGCACTGGTGGCTTTGTCGACCTATTATCCTAATCATGCACAAATCAAGCTTTGCACAGATATGTATGATGCTTGCCTTGGCGCACATGCTTTGCTAATTATGACTGAGTGGAAAGATTACTGGAGTCCTGATTTTGATCGTATCAATGCGAATTTAGTGGAAGCGCGTATTTTCGATGGGCGCAACATTTTTGATCCAGAAGCAATACAGACGATTGGTTTTCATTACCATGCGGTTGGTCGAGGTAATGCTTAATGTCGCATTGGTATGTGCTCTACACCAAACCACGCCAAGAGTTAGCCGCTGTCGCTCATTTGGAAAATCAGCACTACCAAGTATTTTGCCCACGTGTTGAGCTAAAAAAGCGTACGGCACAAGGATGGAAAGTGGTTTCTGAACCACTTTTCCCCAATTATGTGTTTATCTATCTAAACGATACCACCGATAACTGGAAACCGATTCGTAGTACGATTGGCATTAATGGCTTCGTGCGTTTTGGCTCTGGTTTGCCAATTGCGATGCCCGAAACGACAATACAGGCACTGCAATCACTCAATTTAAATCAGATTAGCGACACGCTTACTCAATATCCTAAGGCAGGCGACCGCGTGCTTGTCAGTATCGGAGATTCACTGGTCAACGCACTGGTGCAAGCAGCCGATGCCAAAGGACGTGTGCAGGTTTTATTGCAGCTGCTAGGTCAAGATCAAACCATCTGGATTGAATCAACTGCGCTTCAAATGATACGATAAATCGATGCCAGCAAGCCGACGAACAAATGATACTGACGCGTTTGGATTCTATCGGTAACGATGGTTTCGTTCTTTTTTACCACTAAAACTCAAATTTGCACGGATTCGAAACACCATCAAAGTAAGGCAATTGTGTCTCGAATAAGACTTCTTCTGTCCATTGATTGTTTTCGGTGCGCGTATACTTGATGGCTTGCATGGCAGACCCTTCTCCCACAACGGCGACACAGCGACCACCCACCTCTAACTTTTCCAAATAAGCCTGTGGTTTAGTTGGAACAGCAGCGGTTAAAGCAATCGTATGATAGGTTTTAGCATCCTGCCAGTTATCTTTGCCATCGCCACTGAGTAGCTCAATATTACGAATACCTAAGCTTGCTAAGGTTTGTGCGGCGGTATGTCGCAGTTCGTTGTGTAGCTCAACACTGGTGACCTGTGCGCTCAATTGTGCGAGTAGCGCGGTTAAGTAACCACTGCCTGTTCCAATTTCAAGTGCTTTTTCATGTTCTTTCGGATCCAATGCCTGCAAAAATCGACCAACGACTTTAGGCTCAAGCATCTGCTGATTGGCAGTGAGTGGAATTAAGGTTTCACTATAAGCCAATGCCTGAAAATGAGTGGGTACAAAAGGATGGCGTGGCAATGCCGCTAGGGTATCAAGGATGCGAATATCAAGCACGTCCCAAGGACGGATTTGCTGTTCGACCATATTGAAATGCGCTAGGCTCGTATCCATGCCAGACTCCTGAAATAAAGAAATAGTGAAAAAATTTCTAATATTTTAACATAATCAGTACGTGATATACTGACTTCATTTATTACTCGTATATTTTTTGGGCTCAGAATTATGCAACACGCTAACCATCATGCGAATTATGCCTTTTGGATTAAGCTGGCATCGACGGCTTCTGTCGTAACGGCGACTTTATTGGTGACGGTTAAAACGTGGGGTTGGCTGCAGACCCACTCGGTGAGTATGTTGGCATCGTTAATCGACTCGTCTACCGACTTGATGGTGTCGATTCTTTCGTTCTTAGCGGTTCGTTATGCGCTAAAGCCAGCCGATGATGATCATCCTTTTGGACATGGTAAAGCAGAAGCCTTGGCTGCTTTAGCTCAGGCTTTGATGATTACGGGTTCAGCAATTTATTTGTTGTTGTCGGCTTTGGAGCAGATGGTTCAACCGCGTCCATTAGAAACCCTAGAGTTGGGGGCATGGGCGATGGGGTTTTCATTATTTATGACCCTTCTCTTGTTGTCGATTCAACGTGTGGCTGTTGCTAAAACGGGTTCGATTGCCATTCAGGCTGATTCTTTACACTATGCGACCGACTTGTTGTCCAATGGTGCGGTATTATTAACCATCGGCTTGTTGATGTATGGTTGGACAGGTTTAGACCCTTGGGTCGCGCTATTGGTGGCAGGCTATGTGTTGTTTAGTGCATGGAAAATCGCCATGGTTAGCTTCGATCAGCTAATGGATAAGCAGCTACCTATTTCGGTGGCGTCAGAAATGTTGGCGGTTGCACAAGCGGTTGATGGGGTTGTACGCGCACATAATTTACGTTCTCGTCAATCAGGTTCGACTTTTGTGGTGCAGTTGTATATTGATTTGCATCCCGATACACCCTTGCATGAGTCGCATCGTTTGGGTGATGCGGTGCGCGATGCAATTATTGCACGCTATCCGAATACGGATGTATTGGTGCATGAAGAGCCACATTTTACCCACGAAGTCATACAATAAATGCGTTAACGCTGGTTTTGTAATGGTCCAATAATCTCGGAAGGAAAAATAGCTTACAATTACCTATTTCGGAGAAAAAATGACCAATCAAAAACAAAGAAAACCCAAAGCGGTATTCACGCCAGATCAGAAGCTCGAATATGCGAAGCTGATGGTCGAAGAAGGCTACAATAATCATACCAGCTAATAGGGAAATCATCATGAGCGACACCCATTACCACGACACAGGTTATAAGCTGCTATTCTCTCATGCCGAACTGGTGCAGCAATTGTTAGAAGGTTTTGCCCCAGCTGAACTGGTCAAGTTACTCGATTTTACGACACTGACACTGGTTAATGGTAGCTATGTCACCCCTAATACTGACCAACGTGAAGATGATATTGTCTGGTCGGTTAGCATGGGAGACACCACGCTTTACTTGTACATTTTGCTCGAATTTCAATCCACGGTTGATGCTGCTATGCCAGTACGCATGATGCAAACAGAACAACTCTTGGAGGATTCCTCTATGTTAGCGACCAATATGCAAAAATGGTATCACACTGCCCAAACTCAGGGTAAGCAGGAAGGCGAGCACTCAAGAGCCATGCAGATTGCACTGAACTTACTGGACTTGTTAGATGACGCTACGATTGCCCTCAAAACAGGTTTAACGCTTGATGAAGTTAAAGCTCTTAAAAAAGATCAGGGCAAGGTTTAATTAGGCGCTCTATAATTCTCTGTAAGCAATGATCTAACTGTCACCTATCTATGGTCATCTTGTAGATTGGGTGCAATAGAGAGGGTTTTAGTGTGTGGCTAGTTTGTAAGCGCATCTTTAACGCTCAATCCATCGTAAAGCTGTTCAAGGTTGATTTTCAGTGCAGAAGCTAGGAGCAACACCTCTTTATCCGTTACACATCTAACCTTGGATTCTATTTTGGCTAAAGTGCCACGACTAATCGACCAACCTATCAGATTGCAATGCGCAACTAATTGTTCTTGTGTTAGATTTTTGCTTTCTCTAATTTTTCTAACCGATGATCCGATGATATTCATCAAATGCTCCGAAAATGGAGCTTGATTCTTTCAGATTACTGAGCTAGTATTGCTCTGATTTCGGAGCAATAGTTTGTGTGTGCACGTTTTTTTGCATTTTAATGCTGTTCTAGCACTCGTATTTTATTTTCGAATATTGCAACAGATGATTTATCTGTTAACTTCTCAATGATAAGCAAGGATTTTTACGTTATGAAAAAAACAATGATGGCTGCGGTAGTAGCTTCTGTATTATTGGCGACTGACTGCTGGTGCTAACGCTGCTGGTTTTGATGGGTTTTATGTAGGTGCGATCCTAAATGAACATACTGTCGATGTTTCGAACTACATAAGTAGCTCTGGAACTACACATAACCATTCATCTGAAACAGTGTACGCACCCAGTTTATTTGTTGGTTATGGTATAACATTAACCGAAAGGTATCATTTTGGCGCTGAAATTAATTGGTCAAATGAAGGATCAAAGTTCGAAGAAACGCTAACCAACAACAACTTCAGATTGGGTACTTGGTCAAATAAAATTAAGACTACTAAAACACTAGGCATTAAGCTGGGTTATTTGTTAAGAAAGTTTACAACCAGTCGAGACCCGACAGTTCTTTATTTCTAACAGGTTGCGCTATAATGAAGCTATTAACAAGGAGACGTTGCCATGTATGCCGTTGAGTTTGAAACTAAGGCGCAGGATCAACTAATTGAAATACCCGCACAGTTTACTTCGCTTTTTTCTAAGCCAGTGAGGGTTATTGTCATGCTTAAAGATAACCTTGCTAACTCAATTAACCAGCAGACAGAACAAGACTTAGAGGCAGGTTATCAGGCAATGGCTAATGATGCGGAGCGTGAATTAGAGGCGCAAGAGTGGTGTAATAATTTAATGCCGAACAACACTCATGCTGCGTGGTGAGGTCTGGTGGGTCAACTTTGATCCGAGTGTGGGGAGTGAAGTACAAAAACAACGTCCTGCCGTTATTATTAGCAATAATGTTGCCAATAAGAATTTAGAACGAGTCGTTGTCGTACCTTTAACTAGCAATGTAAAGCGAGTTTACCCAGCTGAAGCACTGGTTACGATTAATCAGATTCCTGCAAAGGCAATGACAGATCAAATTATGACGGCAGATAAAGCACGATTGAAAAACAAGATGGGTTCGTTATCTGACTTGGATTTAATTGCAGTAGAAAATGCAATTCAGACTCACCTTGCTTTGTGTCATCACTAACTTAGCCCCTCAGCTACGCTCAGGGGTATCTCATTAGTCGAACTAATAAGACCGCTCACAACTACGTTGTCAGCTTGATACGGTGCTAACAAGCTACTCAGAACTCCCATCACCGCATGGCACAAAGAAAGGTGTCTCCTGTTAAGTTGACGTTAACGATTAGTAATGACTACATTACGAACGTTAACGCAGCCTTAACAGCAGCTATGATTACATAGCAGTTCGCTTACCTTTTTTTGTTACTCGTGCTTGCCGATTCGTGCCAGAGAAGCTCCACAAGCTTCGCTTCAGGGATGTAGTGTTATTTTTGATAATGGTCACCCTGCTGTCGCAAGGCTCAGGAGCTAACAGACATAATAGATAAAGGCTCATTAAAATCTTCTGCAATATGCACTTTGCCACGATGTAAACCTGCAATACGCTGTGTTGTTACGTCGGTTTTCGGCATGAATGAGTGGCGCGACTTAGCTACTAGAAACTCGACAAAATCAAGCACTTCTTGCTGTAGGTAGTCTGGCAATAAAGCTGATCGTTGGCTAATTTGATCTAAGGTGTTAGGTTGCCTGTCTGTGTAAACCAATAGTTACCTTTTGTGGTTGCTAACAATAATATAAGCATTAAAAAAACGACGTATTGTTTTGCGTTCAACTAACGGTAATGCTAAGAAATGGCTAATCATGTCACGATCTTCTTGTGTCATGCCAATTTCCCATTTAGCTTCCTGCTCTCTTACAGGGCCAAAGCGTTCTTCACCAAAACGTAACCAGTGGGGATCAATTTGCAACCATTCAGCAAGCACTTGCAGCTTGTCTTGTGTGGGGATGACTTGACCTAACAACCATTTGCGAACAGCCTGTACGGTCACAGGTGTACCCCAGTAACGTTGGTTAAATTCTCTTTCCAAAACAGCAGGTCTTAGCTCATAACCCGCTTTGGTCAGTGACTGTTTGAGTCGTTCTCCGAACGCGATTGAATCTTTCATATGAGTGACAGTAACCAGATGGTAAAATCAATAATTAAATCGGTTATTTATTATGTTGAACTATTGGTTATCTTCTTGTATAGTTGGCTCGTAAGGTACTAAGACACGGTTGTGAAAGTCTCTCCTGATATTTTCAATCTCTGTTTTTTTGTTTCTGTATCTTAGTTTTGAATATTTTTAAAGGATTTTTACGTTATGAGAAAAACAATGATGGCTGCTGTAGTAGCTTCTGCTTTATTGGCGACTGCTGGTGCTAACGCTGGTAATTTTGATGGGTTTTATGTGGGAGCGGGTGTTACGTCAAATACCGCGGACAATAAAATTACTACTAGCACTGGTACTTCATTTAGCATGGGCGAAGGTTCACGTCAGCTAGGTTTTGGTGTGAATGCAGGTTACGGTAAAACTTTTGGTCAATTTTATTTGGCTGGTGAAGCTGCTTATGCGATCAATCAAGGTGAAACTGGCACGACAGTGGTTAGTGGCTATAATTATTCTGGCAAGGCAAAAAGCGTTAAATCTTTGAGTATTTTGCCAGGTTTTGTTGCTACAAAAGATCTGTTGATTTACGCGCGTTTAGGTAAAGGTAATGTCGAGACAGAAGAAAACCTCTCTAATAGCACCGCTTCGGTTTCGGCTAGCAGTGATATTGATGTTATTACCAAAGGCGTTGGTTTTGAGTATGCTCTTAATAAAAACATGGCTGTTCGTGCTGAGTTTAATGTGAGTAATGGTGATAAAATTAGTTCTACAGGAACTAAAAGTGAAGTTTCTGCAAACAGCTTAATGGCTGGTGTTCAGTACCGTTTCTAATCAGCTTCCTCGATTAGATTCAACAACCTCAAAACCCCATCACGAAAATTGTTGGGGTTTTTTAGTATTTGAAGCTGCAATCGCCACTGCTCACTTGTTCAATGCAAAAACAAAAAAGGCTTAGGAGTTAACCTAAGCCTTTATAATATGGTGCGCGAGAAGAGACTCGAACTCTTACACCTTGCGGCGCTGGAACCTAAATCCAGTGCGTCTACCAATTCCGCCACTCGCGCATTTGGATATAATAGCATGCTGATCTCTAAAAAGCATCATATTTTGCATAATGCTTGTAAAATATGAACGTTCGTTCTATTATTGTTGTTCATTTCATCGTTAGGGTGTTTATCCGTGGCTGTTGCTTATCAAGAATCCGATATTCAGGTATTAAAGGGCTTAGAGCCTGTGCGTCAACGTCCTGGCATGTATACGCGCACCGAAAATCCGTTGCACATTATGCAAGAGGTGATTGATAACGCCGCCGACGAAGCTCTTGGTGGCTATGCCACACGCATCGAGGTGGTGCTATATGCCGATGGTTCTTTATCTGTACAAGACAATGGGCGCGGTATTCCTGTTGGTATTCATCCGATAGAGGGGGTGCCAACGGTAGAGTTAGTTTTTACGCGGTTACATGCTGGCGGTAAGTTTAGCAAAACGTCTGGCGGTGCTTATGCCTTTTCGGGCGGTCTGCATGGTGTGGGTGTGTCGGTGACTAATGCGCTTTCAACACGTCTTGAAGTAGAAGTGGTGCGCGAAGGAAAACGCTGGCAGCTCGCTTTTGCTGGCGGAGATGTCCTTGAGCCGTTAACTGAAGTAGGTAATGCCCGTGGTCATAGCACGCGTGTGCGCGCTTGGCCAGATTCACAATATTTTGATTCGCCTAAAATTCCGTTTGCTGAGTTAGAGCGTTTATTACGCTCTAAGGCGGTACTCTTGCCTGGTCTGAAAGTGTCTTTGCTTAATGAAGCAACTAATCAGGAGCAGGTTTGGCAATTTAGTGGCGGCATGGGCGATTATTTGTTATCGCTGTGCGGTGAGACAGATGACTACGTTTCGCCTTTATTTGCAGGCGAGCATTATTTAAGTAGTTCGCAAGCAACGTCCGATGCAGCACAGGGCGAAGGGGCTGCGTGGGCTGTCGTCTTCCGAGAGTCTGGCGGACGTTTTGTTGAGAGTTATGTCAATCTAATTCCGACTGGGTTGGGCGGTACGCACGAAACAGGCTTACGTGCAGGGCTATTTGAATCAATGCAGGCGTTTTGTCAGCATCATGGGCTATTGCCCAAAGGCGTACAGTTAACCGCCGATGATGTGTGGGGCCGTGTGGCAGGTATTTTGTCGACACGCGTATTAGATCCACAGTTTCAGGGGCAGACGAAGGATAAACTCACCTCACGAGCTGCTCATGCGTTGGTTGCTAACTGTACTCGTGATGCTTTTACGCTATGGCTTAATGCACATTTAGAGGACGCGAAGAAAATTGCAGAATTGGCCATTAAAGCAGCGATGGAGCGAAACAAGTCAGCCAAAACAGCGGTTAAAAAGAAGACATCGGGCGCTGCTGTTCTACCAGGCAAACTAACCGATTGCGAAAGTACCGATTTGCGCGAAACAGAGTTGTTCTTAGTCGAGGGTGATTCGGCTGGCGGCTCGGCAAAGCAGGCACGCGATAAGCGCACACAGGCAATTCTGCCCTTGCGTGGCAAGGTGCTCAATACGTGGGAGGTTGCAGCGGGCGATTTGTTCAGCAACAATGAAGTGCATGATATGAGTGTCGCTATTGGGGTTGATCCACATACGACAGATTCGTCTGCGAGTGTTTTGGAAGGTCTGCGCTACGGCAAAATCATCCTAATGACCGATGCAGACGTTGATGGGGCGCATATTCAAACTTTGTTGCTAACTTTGTTTTATCGGCATTTCCCTAAGGTGATTGAAGAAGGGCATTTATTTGTTGGTCAGCCCCCATTGTTTCGGGTTGATGCCGATACACCGAAACGTAAACAAAAATTTTATGCGTTAGATGAAGCTGAGCGCGATGCATTGATCCAACGTCTTAAAGATGAGGGGATTCGTGACAATCAAATTAGCGTTGCTCGTTTTAAGGGCTTAGGTGAAATGAATCCTGATCAGTTAAAAGAAACCGCCATGTTGCCCGAAACCAGAAGGTTATTACGGGTACGCGATCCTAATCGAGAAGACGCTCAGGTTATGTTTGAGATGCTCATGGCGAAAAAGGCATCGGGTGATCGTAGGGTTTGGATGGAAAGCAAAGGATATAGCGTGGAGGCGGACGTATGATGGTGTGCGTCACAATGCTTTTAAGGGGTTTTTTATGAGTCATAGTAACGATAATACCGCGCTCGATTTATTTTCTTTGTTAGATGAAACGCCAGCAGTTGCTTCGCAAATCTTGCCACCAATGCAGCCCCCCGTGCAACCATTAGCAGAGCCGCCTCGTGACGATGATGGCGTTGATTTGCCGCTTTATGCCGAGCGATGCTATTTAGAGTACGCTATGTCGGTTGTCAAAGGTCGCGCTTTGCCTGATGTGCAAGATGGGCAAAAGCCTGTACAACGTCGTATTTTATACACTATGAAGCGCTTAGGGTTAGATGGTTCTGCCAAGCCTGTTAAGTCGGCTCGTGTGGTGGGCGAGGTGTTGGGTAAGTATCATCCACACGGCGATACCGCAGCTTACGATGCGATGGTGCGTATGGCTCAGAATTTTACGTTGCGTTATCCCTTAGTCGATGGTCAGGGTAACTTTGGTTCGCGCGATGGTGATGGTGCTGCTGCGATGCGTTATACAGAGGCGCGTTTAACGCCGATTAGCGATTTACTTTTGTCCGATTTGGATAGTGAGGTCGTGGATTGGACAGCCAACTACGATGGTAGCTTAAAAGAGCCACTATTGTTGCCTGCACGACTGCCTTTTGCGCTGCTGAATGGCGCATCGGGTATCGCCGTGGGGATGGCGTGTGAGTTGCCCTCGCATAATTTGGCAGAGGTTGCCGCAGCGTGTAAATTGGCAGTATTGGGTGAGCCAACACTGGATGAAGTGTTGTCGGTGATTCAAGGACCTGACTTTACGGGCGGCGGTCAGCTGATTAATCCTGATGTCTTGCCTGCTGTTTATGCGGGTGGACGTGGTTCGTTACGATTGCGTGCGCGTTGGCAGATTGAGCCTTTAGCAAAAGGGCAGTGGCGCGTGGTGATTCATGAGTTACCACAAGGCGCATCGACAGCCAAAATCATGGCAGAAATTGAAGCGATTCTGAATCCTCAGCCTAAGGCAGGTAAAAAGGCGATTAGCCAAGAGCAGGCGGGCTTAAAAACAGCGCTTAGCGCCTTGCTCGACTTTATGAGAGACGAGTCTGATGGTCAACATCCCGTTCGTTTGGTCTTAGAGCCACGCAGTCGCAGTGTCACTAGCGACGAGTTGATGACATTTTTATTGGCGCATACCTCATTAGAGGTCAATGTGCCTGTTAATTTAACGCTCATTGGGCGGGATGGTAATCCTAAACAAAAAGGTTTGCTGGCGATGCTGAACGAGTGGGCAGCCTTTCGGGTGAGCTTCTTCCGTCGTCGTTGTGGTTACGAGCATCGTAAAGCCAGTGAGCGCGCGCATATTTTAGAAGGTCGTTTATTGGTGCTGTTGCACATCGATGAAGTGATTGCGGTCATTCGTCATAGTGATGATCCTAAAGTTGAATTGATGGCGTGCTTTGCTTTAAGTGACGTACAGGCAGAAGATATTTTAGAAATTCGGTTGCGTCAATTAGCGCGATTAGAACATATCAAAATTCAGCAAGAATTGGATAAGCTGAATAAGCAGCTCGCATCCTTAGCGCGATTGTTAGGGAGCGATAACTTGCTCAGAAAAGCAGTTATTGCTGAAATCGATGCTGATGCCAAGCAGTTCGGTGATGCGCGTCGCACGCTGATCGAATCGGCTGTCGTCGTGACACGCAGTGATGCTGCTAACGTTGCCGATGAACCGATTACGGTCATTGTCAGCAAACAAGGCTTTGTGCGCACCCGTACAGGTAAGGTCGATGATATTGCAACATTGCCATTTAAGACAGGTGATGGCTTGTTGGCATTGTTTGATTCGCGCACGGTAGCTTTTTTGTTTGTGCTAGACACAACGGGACGCGCTTATTCTGTACCGATCGCGCAATTGCCGAGTGGTAAAGGTGATGGTGCTCCCATTGCCTCCTTAATTGATTTACCTGCAGGCGCTCGCCCGATGGCCTTTGCTTGTGGTCATTTAACCAGCCGTTTTGTGGTGGCAAGTAGTCAGGGAAAAGGGTTCGGTTGTAAGGGAGAGGATCTCTTTAGTAATCGTAAGGCTGGCAAGGTGTTTTTGACCATTGAAGCGGGCGATAAGCCTCTGTTGCAGTTGGTTCCAGAGTGCCAGGGCGATCAAACGCCCCATATTGCTGTCTTGTCAAACGATGGTTGTGGTTTGGTTTACCCTGTCGATGAATTGCGTGTTTTATCGGGTGGTGCAGGCGTAATTTTGATTGCGGGTGGTTTGGTTGAGCTACAGCTAGTTTGTTCATTAAGCGAAAAAATAACCTTAGGAAAACATAAGGTAGCTCCAGAAAAATTACTGGGAAAACGTGCCGCTAAAGGCGTTTTGTTAGGCAGAAAACGGGCAAGTTAAACTTTCTTCGCTTCTTTATTGACCAAATTCTTTAAACATGTCGTCGAGCGAGCTTAAATCGATTGCTTCATTGTGCTCTAATGCAGTCTCTTCTAACGTGGATGGCTGGTTCTTTGTCTCGTTTGCCGCAGTATTGGTGACATGTGGATGCGGATGTAAGGCGTTGGGCGCATACCAAGCCAAATACTCACGCTTTTTATCGTGATCGTCACGTCGATAACCACCCATTGATAAGATCATGTTATCGAGCATTTTTTGTGTCGAATGTTCTAAATCACAAAATTGTATGGCAGCCATTGTCTGAAAGTTGCGATCTTCACGTCGAATAACCCAACAATCAAATTGAAAATGTCGTTGATTGAGTTCAAAAGCAAACGTCAACTTTTCACCCTGCATGAAATGGTCAACCATTTCGGGCATGACAACAAATGCAGCACCACCTGCCGAAATGTTTACCTGACGATGGTAGAGTTTGTTTTCACGTCCGAAACGGCAGGGTATGTCCGTCACAATTCGGTAGTAGGCGCGTTTATCGATCGACATATTGAAATCGCTTTACGTTATTTTTACTTTTATGATACGTGATTTAGCTAAGATAAGGTATAAAATTTTGTTATGAAGTGCGTATTTTAGTGTGCGAGTTATCCATCATCGCGCAATGAGATTCGATCGGTATTAAAAATTAACAGAAGTGAAGTCTCTTTTGTTAAAATATAATGAATAAGTGTTTGTTAGGGAGCAAATATGAAAGTCGTTTCTTTAATGGTGTTGGTTTGGGTGTTTTCGGCTCTGAGTCAAGCTGCACAAGCGGGGGTTGCTTGTGGTCCTCAGACAACGATGGGGCGCTGGGTTCCCGATAGTTTTAGTACACCAATGAGCCCGCGTAAAGCGGTTTTCGGACGTGCCTGCGAGGTACACGATGCTTGCTATGGGATTGCAGGCATTGATAAAGATTTTTGTGATGCTGACTTTGCCCGTCATTTAAAAATGGAGTGCAACTTTGCTTTCCGTGATTGGCAAGACGAACCTGCACGCATGGCATGCTTTGGTGCAGCGAGCGTTTATGTCGCTGCTGTGCGAGAATTTGGTGATCCCTATTTTGAAGGGTCGCAAGCAGGTGCATATGCACGGTCGTGGATTGCACAGCAAATGGCTGCTAAGGCAGCACAACAACCCATAACAAGAGGAGAAGCGCATGGCCGCTAATACATTTGGTGAAGCGTTTCGCGTTACCACATTTGGCGAGAGTCATGGCGTTGCACTGGGGGCAATTATTGATGGCTGTCCGCCAGGTCTCGAGCTGACAGAAGCCGATTTGCAACTTGATTTGGACAGACGTAAACCCGGTACATCACGCTTCACCACGCAGCGTCGCGAAGATGATGTGGTGAAGATTCTATCGGGTGTGCTTAACGGTCGCACGACGGGAACGCCCATTGGTCTGCTAATTGAAAACACTGACCAGCGTTCACAAGATTACGGCAATCTGATGGATGTCTTCCGTCCAGGACATGCCGACTATACCTACGAGCATAAGTATGGCGTGCGTGATTTTCGTGGTGGCGGACGCTCGTCGGCTCGTGAAACCGCAATGCGTGTGGCGGCAGGCGGCATCGCCAAGAAATGGCTTAAAGAACGCTTTGGCATTAATATTAAAGGTTATTTGTCGCAATTAGGGCCTGTTAAGATCGATAAGGT
This sequence comes from Thiomicrospira cyclica, assembly GCA_022736205.1. Taxonomy (GTDB): domain Bacteria; phylum Pseudomonadota; class Gammaproteobacteria; order Thiomicrospirales; family Thiomicrospiraceae. Next base: position 4,457 of record DZAT01000029.1, on the reverse strand, counting down.
TGATTTTTCTGTTATTGAAAACAATCCGTTCTTTTGTCCCGATGTCGATAAAGTTGCCGAGATGGAAAGCTACATGAATGAGCTGAAAAAGACAGGTGACTCGGTTGGTGCTAAAGTTAGCGTGATTGCGCGTGGCGTGCCGCCAGGTTGGGGCGAACCTGTGTTTGATCGACTCGATGCCGATATTGCCAAAGCGATGATGAGCATTAATGCGGTTAAAGGCGTGGAGATTGGTGATGGTTTTGCGGTGGTCGAGCAGTTGGGTACGCAACACCGTGATGAGATGACATCCGATGGATTTTTAAGCAATCACGCGGGTGGTGTGTTGGGTGGGATTTCATCAGGTCAGGATATTTTGGTCAGTATGGCGCTTAAACCCACCTCAAGTTTAAAGATTCCTGGCAGAAGCATTGATCGTTGGGGCAACGAGCAAGAAGTGATTACCAAAGGTCGTCACGATCCCTGCGTCGGTATCCGAGCTACGCCGATTGCCGAAGCGATGTTGGCATTGGTATTGATGGATCATGCCTTGCGTCAGCGCGGACAAAATGCGGATATTCAGGTAACGGTTCCCGATATTTCTTGTACATGAGTGATTCAACACAAGGGAATCGGTCGATTCCCTTTATTCCCTTATCTGCTTATTATTTTTTCTATTTTGCTGCTGTTGGTACACTGATTCCTTATTTGGGATTGTATTTACAATCCCTATCTTTTGGTGCGATGGAAATCGCTCAAATTACTGCTATATTAGCGATGGCTCGGATTGTGTCGCCGCCTTTGTTAGCGCTGTTGGCAGACCGACGTGGGCAGTTTTTGTTCTATGCGCAGCTTACCTCGTTTATGTCGGCACTACTGGTATTAGGGTTTTGGTGGCTTGATGACTTCGGCTCGTTGCTCTGGTTAATCTGGTGGTTGGGGTTTTTTTGGCATGCCGCCTTACCGCCGATGGAAGGTTTGACGCTTCGTACCTTGGGTGACGATCTTGCGTCTTATAGTCGCATTCGACTGTGGGGATCTGTCGGTTTTATTGTTGCAGTCCTTGGCGTTGGTTACTTAATCGAGTCGTTTGGTATTGTGGTGTTTTTGTGGTCAATGACGCTATTTTTTGCGCTCATGGCGCTGGTGACCTTGATGAATCATGAGCAACCACACACGCGCGCACAGGGTTTGGATTTGGCAGGCTTGTGGCAATCGGTTAAGCAGCCTGTGGTTTTATTGGTGTTGGGGCTTGCGTTGCTGGTGCAATTGTCGCACGGCGTTTATTATGCGTTTTATTCGTTGCTATTAGACGCGACGGGTTATTCTGCCAGTGAAATTGGCTTGCTATGGACGCTAGGTGTGGTCGCAGAAGTGTTGCTCTTTTGGCGCTTTGCTCAGTTTCAGCATCTGCTTTCTTTTAAAGCATGGTTGCTGTTGGCAACAGGATTAACATTGCTGCGTTGGATCGTGGTTGCCAGTTTTGCAGATGTTTGGTGGTTGTTGGTTATCGCTCAGCTGTTGCATGCGGCTACTTTTGGTGTTTTTCATGTCGTGGTGGTGCAGTGGTTGCATCGGGCGTTTCATGCGCATCAGGCACAGGGACAGGCGCTCTATGTCAGTATCACTTACGGTATTGGCGGCGTATTGGGGAGCTTGCTGGCAGGTTATGCATGGGTTTGGGGACAGGGCAGCGCAACCTTTGCTTTGGCTGCTGTTGCAGCCGCCGCAGCGTTGACATTGGTGTTTATTTTGCCTAAGCAAGGATGATTTTCAATAGCGCTCATCATTCTTTGCTTGAGATGTTGTCGTTTCTTCAGGTTTTTTGCCTTGCTGCATGAGCCAAACCACAGCAAAATGACCTGCAAGCAATACGATTAGGCTGATGATCATAACCATCCAGAAATTTTGCATGATCCAATGCTCAAATCCCATTTTGTGCTCCTAAAAATAGTCGTGATTAAAATCGCGCATTGACGTTAAGCGCATCAACTGCTTATGATATGCGACTATTACAGAAAATTTAAGGAAATCTTGATATGGCGCACGTATTTGTTCTACCTGGTGATGGTATCGGTCCTGAAATTGTGGCACAAGCGGTTAAAGTTTTGTTGGCATTAAAAGAAAAACACGGGCTGACGATTGAGTTGTCTGAAGGACTGGTTGGTGGTGCAAGTATTGATGTTCATAATAGCCCCTTAACGGATGAAGCATTAGCGCAGGCAAAAGCAGCCGATGCTGTGTTGCTCGGTGCTGTGGGTGGTCCTAAATGGGATGGTTTGGCGATGGCAGATCGTCCCGAAAAAGGGTTGTTGGCGTTACGTAAAGGATTGAATTTATTTGCTAACTTGCGTCCTGCCATTCTTTACCCTCAATTAACACATGCCAGCACTCTCAAGCCAGAAGTGGTTTCTGGACTGGATTTATTGATTGTGCGTGAACTCACTGGTGGTATTTATTTCGGTCAGCCTCGTGGTGTACGTACATTAGAAAATGGCGAACGTCAGGGTTATAACACCTTGGTGTACAGCGAATCAGAAATTGAGCGTATTGCGCATGTTGCTTTCCAAGCTGCGCAAAAACGTAGCAAGCGCGTTTGCTCTATCGATAAGTCGAACGTACTAGAAACCACTGCTTTATGGAAAGAAGTGGTCACACGTATTGCGCCACAATATCCCGATGTTGAGCTTACCCATATGTTGGTCGATAATGCTGCGATGCAGTTGGTTAAAGCGCCTAAGCAGTTCGATGTGATGTTAGCAGACAATATGTTTGGTGATATTTTGTCAGACGAAGCGTCTATGTTGACAGGTTCGATTGGTATGTTGGCATCTGCTTCGCTCAATGAACATAATAAAGGCATGTACGAGCCAAGTCATGGTTCAGCACCAGACATCGCGGGCAAAGATTTAGCCAATCCGATCGCCACCATTTTATCGGCTGCAATGATGTTGCGTTACTCGTTAGCTGATGCAGCTAATGCCGATCGTATCGAAGTTGCTGTCGGTAAGGTGCTTGATGCGGGGTTGCGCACAGGTGATATTTGGACAGAAGGCTGTACGCGCGTTTCAACCCGTCAAATGGGTGATGCGATCGCACAAGCGCTCTAACAACAGCCTCCAGTTACGCACGAGGATTTGCCATGCGCAATTACCTGACCATTACCATTACCGACGTGCATGGCTCGCGTCAGTTTACCTTGACGCACTTTTTCAAACGTTTTGTGTTATGGTTTTTGGCGATTATCACCGTGGTTGTGCTGGTTGGTGGTACCGTCTTGTCGAAAATCATGTCTGAGCGTGCTGAATTGGAAATGCAGATTCAGGACTTATATCAGCAAAAATCATCTTTAGAATCTGGCTTTAGTCAGGCGTTAGAAAAGCAAAATGAGCTTTACGTCGAGTTGAATAACGACAAGCAGGCGCTTGAAAATGAAGTGCAAGCCAAAGAAGGGCAGCTCAATTTTTTGCAAGGTGCTTTGGGTAAGTTAGAAGACAATATTAGCGATGCCTTGTCTAAGCAGACCTCCAAGCGCTTAACCGAGCTGACTGAGCTGGATGTGCGCTTAATGATGAGCAAAATCCCCAGTGGTTTACCCACGAGTTTTAAAATGATTACCGACGGTTTTGGTTGGCGCACTCATCCGATTACTAAAAAGCGCGCCTTTCATGACGGCTTAGATTTTAGTTGTGATGTTGGTACGCCTGTTCAGACAACAGCGGATGGCGTTGTCGAAGAGGCAGGATGGGATAATAGCGGTTATGGATTGCGTGTTATCGTTAATCATGGTTATGGGTTTAAAACAGTGTACGCGCACTTAAGTAAAGCATTAGTTGCGCGAGGTCAGGTTATTATGCGAGGTGATGATATTGCTCTGTCTGGTAACTCAGGCGCATCAAGCGGTGCACACCTACATTACGAAGTTCATTATTTAGGCAATAAACTCAATCCTAGACAATTTGCGGATTGGGGGTTGCGTAAGTTCGATACCATCTTCAAACAAGTCAAGGAAGTACCATGGGACTCATTCGCAGATCTGGTCATACAGGAAAAACAACTCGTCCTAAAACAGTCATTGCCGACGGCTGCCGTATCCACGGAGAAATTGCCTTAGAAGGTGATTTGCATTTAGATGGGCAAATTGATGGCATTATTCGTGCAATTAATGTATCCATTGGTAAAACAGGATTGCTCAAGGGTGAGGTGATGGCAACGCATATCACCGTTTCAGGGCGAGTTGATGGTAAAATTCGTTGTGAATTATTGGAGCTGCTTGATGGTTGTCAGGTGCATGGTGAAGTGCAGTGTCAAAACTTGGTAGTAGAAAAAGGTGCTAAGTTTGTCGGTTCGACACGTGAAACCTTTGAGAATATGGTTGATGTTAATGCGGTTTTGCCGCCAGTGAGTTATAGCGGATAAAGTCCGCTCTATAGAGAAATTAAACGGAAGAATTGAGGAAATAAAATGACGAAGTTGTA
>DZAT01000081.1 GCA_022736205.1 Thiomicrospira cyclica | reverse complement strand
AACCACAACCCATGAGTTTTCAGATATGCTCATCATTTTGATCACGCAAGGCTTGCACCATAAATCAAAGGACGCAAAATTGCGTCCTTTTTAAGAAAATCAACCAAACAAGTAACTTAATGCCCAAGAATTTTCGGAAAGACAGTTAGCAATAATGCTGTTTGACCTAAAAACAAGCCAATCATCCATTTAACAATATCTAGTTTTGCTGCCGAAAAGTCCTGATTGGTAACGAAACTACCCTGCTCATTGGCTTCTGATTGTGCCTTAGCCAATGCTTTTGCTTGTTTTTCATCAAACTCAGCTTCTTTTAGCGTATCCACAAATTTCATTGTGTCGAATGTAATGCGACTCATCGCAATACCTCTATAACTTATTTCTTTACTTCATTTTACCACGATTTAAGGGTGATGCGTTAAGTTGACATCGCCATCAATACTCATAGCCATGTCATAACCCAACAAAAAAGCCCGAAAAATTTCGGGCTTTTTTAACGAGCAAGCTCAATTACTGTTTAGCCTGCAAAAGCTCGCACTCTTGCACGCCTTCCTTGCCCGTTTTTTCATCAACTTCTTGCAATTTAGACCTTGCTGTTAACATACCTACTTTGATCTCTTGCCAAACGTAGGCATTTTTACCCGACTGAACCATAATATCCAATGCAGAGTTGGCTTCGGTAGCCGACTTAGATACTAAGCTATGTTTGCCAGCAGTAACGGGCAAAACAAAGTAAGTTTTTGCATTCGTTTCACCGACAAGCTTACCATCCAGCCACACTTCTGGACTTGCCGCAGCACCCAGCATTTCGTTACGGTAAATATACAAATTACTTTTCCCTGGCTGAACTAAAAACTGCTTCGCTTGCTGATCGGCAGCCGCATCCCCTTTGGGCGCGTTAGACATACAGCCTGTTAGACCAACCGTTGCAAACAGTGCTAATAGCGTTACTGATTTTTTCATTACATTTTTCCTTTTTAAGTTAAATTATTTCAAGTAGTTAATTGAGACAAAAATCTTTTTTTACTGTATAAAACTCAGAATTAGATTGATTGCCATACAAGTGAATCATAATCCTCTGGTGCACCAATAACAGTAGGAACAAACAAAAAGACTGGCACTTTACCAGTATCTCCGTCCTGATAATTAAATAAAGTGTTCACATTATTATTTTTTTGATTATCAATCCTGTACCCACTGGATAGAATGACAGCCTCGCCACTACGTGCAACTAACCTAGAATAAAATCCACTAACGTTTTGATTTGCTCCTTCTAAGGTAATACCACTCCCAATATCAAATGAACTAAAATTAGGCACAGATGTCACTACTGGCAAAATATCAAACATAACTCGATCCGAGTTTTGAATGACTGACGTTCTGACAGACAAACTGAAGCCATCAATTAGATACGAAAGATTTATACCATCTGAAGCACCATAACTACCCACATAAGGCTTTTGCATGCCATCGAAGATGATAGCAGACGTATTATTTGCCATGCAAACAATAGGGCGAACTAGAACATGAACTTTTGCCTTTTTCTCAATCGAAGATAGTATCTCTGAAATATCAAGGTTTGTTGAACTAAGTTCAGTGGCTGACGAGATTCTATCTAATTGGGTGCTAGGCACAATTTTTTCCCACTGAATACCATGCACAAAGTCTCCAGTTAATTCCACCACAATCATCGCTCCATCAACACGGATTACTTTCATCGCATTTCTTGCAATGGCGTTAATATACTTGTGAACTCGCCTCAAGTCGGCAGCACCAGCTCTGACTGAAATATCTCCTGTTTCTCTGATCACACTAACTGTTGCATCAGCACCAGCCGTATCTCTAAGCTGAGACAAGAACTCTTTGCCTGCACCGCTATATTTGTTGCTGACCGTAAATTGTGAGTCGATGCCTTTTGTTTGAGAGGCACCACCGCCACTCAGTTGCGCAGGATTACCACCAACCTTAATGCTTGTCTCATCATCGCTTAATAATGAGACTGGCACATTAAATGAGTAAGTTGCGACGGATGACAAGTAAACCTTTTTCTCGTCATAATCAAAAACAGGCACATATCCAGCAGAAAAAGCCAGCTCCTTAACCGATTCCAACAATGAAACGTTTTTAACCGTCATAATAATCGTTGCTTTTCGATTAACATCAGAAAGAACTTTTAACGACCAACCCATTTTATCAACCATTTTTTCAAGAACAGGCATAAAAGGCGCGTTCTCTAACACAAGATCAACATTTTTAACGTCTTCGTGTTTTATTTCCCTAAACTTTGGCTTTGCCTTTTCAGCGTATGGCACTGGGATTTTTTCCTTGATCGGCTCCGCAGCGGTTTTATTAAATACCTCACTACTTGCACAGCCAGTTAATAATATCGCCGCAATTGATAATGTTAAGAACTTGCGCATTTAGTTCACAACAACTGTAACAATGGCGCTGTCACTAACCGTGTAATTACCATCATTTAAAGGGGAAATTTCACCTAAAACTGAGAACACATAAGTACCAGCTGCCGCCTGAGAAAAAGACATGGTTGCCGTGTCAGCATTTGATAAAACAGGATTGCTAGGGCCTGATGTTTGCGTCCACGTCCAGCGAACAGGCTTGTTCTGATAATTACCCGTTAATGTTGTCGATGCAGACAAGGTGATTGGCGTCGTCAAAACACCTTCAGTTAGTGCAACAACCTGAGCATTGCCAGCCAAGACTGTCATGGTATCAAGTGCGTTAGCGTTAGGGTCTGCAACCACAACGCGCGTACCGCCTGTATTAACGACTGTACCGCCACCCGCGAGGCTCGCTGTTGCTGTCACATTAAAGTCATAGGTTCCCGCAGTTGTCGCAACAAATGTTGGTGTTGCAGAATTTGCATTGGATAGCACAATAGAAGGTGACACGCTTGACCAAGAATAAGCAACAGGTGCCGCAGCTGCCGCGCCTGTGCCAACACTTGAGCCAGTCAATGTCACAACATCGTTAATGTTAACCAACTGAGCATCTCCTGCCGAAACCGCTAAATTATCAGTCCCTGTTGCGTAAACTCTCATAACAAAAGTGCTTTGTTGAGATTGAGGAAAGTTCAAACCAGAAAACTCACCCGATGTACGCGCAGCTTTTAATGTGAAATGATAATCACCTGGCACGTTGCCCCAATACACTGGATCAAAGTAAAAATCGCCAGCACTGGTAATTGATTGACCTGCTGAAACAGGTGGCGTAGCACCAACTGGAGCGCTTTCATATACCCATTGATAATACTTCGGATCGGTTGAGCCCGTCGGATCATAAATAACAGGATTAAGCGTTACCGCAGAACCTGATGTTGGCACATAGTTGATAGATGCCATTGAAGCAGCAAAAGGCGTAGTGAATGGCTTAACAACCGTAAAGCCACCCGATGAGTCTTTCAGATAAACGCTGTCCTGAACCATACAACGCCAACTCGCACTCAAACCATCATCTGGAATCGTAACGCCACTTGGCACTGTCGGCGCAGTGAAATTATAAACAATGCGAATTAGCTTGTTGTTGCCATCATAGACCAATGTTTCAGTAGGTGGAGATACAACTATGCCATACTGAGTAAATTCTTCTGTTGAACTACTCGTCCAATGTGTCGGCGCAATCGCTGGATTTTCCTGATTCATCGTTCCAGAAATATCGCACGAGAATGAACCGCTGACACCTGCATTGATATTGGTGTGTGTGCCAGTTAACGACCATCCGCTCACATTAGTAGTTGGGAGAACCGTCAGGTCAGCACCAACCGCTAAGCTTGATGTTCCCGCTGTAATCGCTGCCGAAAGTCTAAACGTTTCTTCACCACCATAATAAGTAGGCGTAGAAACTTGCACAGAACAAATACTGCGACCATTGCTAGAAGTCATTTGAGCACAGTCAGCGTTAGTCAGTGCTGGATGAGCAATATTGGCGTAATTAACAAAGGTTGTATTTATTGGTGTCAATGTAAATGCAATTGTCGGTGTCTGCCCTGGTGTAACTGCAGTAACAGTAATTGTTTGTGTTGTTGCCGAGCTAATCCTGTAAAAAACGTTATCTAACGATGCAGTATTGCTATCAGCACTAGATGACGACTCTCCACCGCCGCCGCATCCTCCTAATAATACTACTAACAACATTAATGCCACAGAAAAAACCCAAGTTACTTTTCTCATCATGCCTTCTTTTTAAAGTAAATTATTTCAATAAGTTAATCGCGATAGGGCAAGTCTGTGTGCCTGTTATCGTTTGCTCTGCAACGCCATCTTTATTGGTATCCAAACCAAGCGTATAGCCAGATGAGCTATTAAGCGTAATAATCAAATTACTGGTTGCGCCCCCAACAATCATTGATCCTGATGTAGCACAAGCATAATTACTACCAACAACAGGACTAATCGTTGTCAGTGAAAACTTGCCAACAACAGGACTTCCGCTGGCTGCTGTTGCATCTGAGTTAAAACGATACGAAATGCCACTCGTTGTCGCTGTGGATGCTGCAGATGCAACACTACTACTGATGCTATATCCGTCCTGCGTTAGGCTTAATGAATTAAGTGTGGTCGCAACAATGCTAGGCGTGCTCTGACCTGCAACAACAAATGGCGACACGCCAGACATGCTATAAGTTCTCGTCTTATTGGCACCCCAAGTATCGGTGCTTGTCATGCTGATATTGGCGGTTGTGCCACTCACAATCGTCAGATCCTCCGAGCCAGTCTTTGTCATTGCGTTAGAAGAACCATCTTGATTGTAAGCACAACTACTGATATTCATTGTTTCTCGATCACCAGCCGTTAGGCTATAACTTGCATCGTTATCATAAATAGTACCGCTAACTGTTCCACTTGTATTACAGCTTGCGCTGAACTGATAAGTATTGGTACCAACGGTCGTTTGTGTTTGTGTACTGGTGTTGACACCAGGCGTCACACCTGCGTGCATGTTGATCAGCATAAATGCTGCACTGGCAATTGATTCTGCATTGTTCGCATCAATCGACAATGTATTAGCACCCGCTGCAGTAGTATCCAAACCAACCGCAGCATTTTGCGCATTAATAAAATCCGTCGTCGCACTGGTTAAACCAAATACACTAGGCGATACAGCAGCCACCGCTGCGTTGTATTGCGTTGTGCCTAAATTGCTGGCGATATTCATACCACACAACGAAATCGCTGTGCCGTTATTCGTACCATTAAACGCGCCGTCACTAATATCACTAGCAAGCGCAGCATACAGCGCATCGAGTGTCGCTGCTGTCGAACACGTCAGCTGCTCTGTGGCGAGCTTATCTAAGCCTGCCAAAACCATAGCAACATTACCTGATTCAGTTGCCAAATCGGCCGCCACAAAGCTCGGCTTGATCTGCTCTGGTGCTGAACTTAAGCCGTAAGCCGCTTTCATTGCATTGTCGGCTAACGTTTTTGCTGAATCTAACGGCGTACCTTGTGTTACCAGCGTTTTAGCACGCGCGTATGCCATATCCGACACGGCATTAAGGTTGATGGTTACAGTAGACTGACTGCTTGATGCCATGGTCATGCCATTAATCGGACTGATGACCGACAAACTATCACCCGTTGTTTCACTCGGGTAAGTACCATTAAGAACACGAGCCACGATCATCTGATTCGCAGGCGTTGATAAGGTTTTGCTAAATGAACCATCCGCATTGGTGGTGGTTGTACCTAATAAAGCGCCATCAGATCCATCGGCATTAACGGCATAAATATTCACCGTCGCACCTGCCACAGGTCCACGAGTCGTGAAGCCAGAAACAGCCTGACTGACAACAACAGAGACGGCACTCGCCCCAGCAAAACAACCAGTTAAAGAAACTGTTGTGCCAGAAATAGCGGCAACAAGTGCGGTTGCCATTAAGGTTTTCTTAAAAGTAATCATGGGTTAGTGCTCTCCTGTAAAGACGACGTTAGATCAGAAATAAAATCTTTGTGCATGTAGCCGTTATGCCAACCTGCTAATTGTTTGATGTTGCGCGAGTCCCAGCCATTGCACTGGGTAGATATTTCGGTGGTATAGGTTAAAATCCATGTTGCAGAGGCAACCAGAGGATCAATACCATCCGTTGTACAAGTTGCATCACGCTCATGGTTGCGGCACATTATTTTTAGAAATCTACCATCCGTTTCGGGACTTGTTTGAGCAAAGCCTAATGGCGTAGAAACAAAGCTGTACTGAACCATGTCGCCTTTTTGTGGCAACTCATTAGCAGGAATAAACATGAAAGGATTCAGGTAAAGCCCATAGAGGGTATCTGGCATTAAATCTGTGCCGCCTGCATGCGCACTAGTGAGCACTTCAACAAGATAACCAGTATCTTTCGCCGTACAAGCGGGAGCGTTGGTATTTTTATTGCAAAAGTCGAGTAGACGTGTGCGTGCTTGGTCGCAATCGCTGTCACCTGTTGCTGGGCAAATGGTTTCGATTTTGCCGCAGGCAGTATGGTCAACCATCACTTTGATGGCTTTGCGGGTATCGTCTGCTTTTTCGGAGAAGAAAGGAATGTATTGATTATCGGGATTTGCCGAAGGCGCTGTCGTTTCTGCCGTGGCGATACCACATTGAAAGCATAAAATTGAAAAAAATAAAGCTAAGTACTTAGCTGGCTGGCTGGCTGGCTGGCTGGCTGGCTGGCTGGCTGGCT
>DZAT01000080.1:5498-6702 GCA_022736205.1 Thiomicrospira cyclica | reverse complement strand
CCGATGATGGCGATTGTGACCAACGTCGATAGCGACCATATGGAAACCTACGGCGGCAGCTTTGAAAAGCTCACCGCAACCTTTTCTGAATTTTTACATCACTTGCCGTTTTACGGGTTGGCGATTGTCTGTATTGACGATGCGGGTATTCAAGGTTTATTGCCGCATATTACACGTCCGATTCTGAGCTATGGCTTTTCTGAGCAGGCGGATATCCGTGCCACCGACATTGAATGTTTAGGCTTGCGCTCTCGTTTTACGGTGATTGCGCCTCATCAAGCGCCCTTTAGTGTCACGCTGAATATTCCCGGTGAGCATAATGTGCGTAATGCGTTAGCAACCATTGCGGTTGCATTAGCGTTAGATGTCGACATTGCTGCTATCCAACGTGCATTAGCCGCCTTTGGTGGTGTTGGTCGACGTTTCCAAGTGTACCCAGATCGTCAGATTTTAGGGCAGTCTCTTACCTTAGTCGATGACTATGGTCATCATCCCACCGAATTGGCTGCTGTATTGCGCACGGCACGCGCTGCTTTTGGTCAGCAGCGACTGGTTGCTGTTTTTCAGCCACATCGTTACACACGAACACGCGACTTACTCGATGATTTTGCTCAGTCGCTGATGATGGCGGATGTCGTCGTTTTACTGCCTGTTTATTCGGCAGGAGAGGCGGCGATTTCAGGCGCAGATAGTAAATCGGTCGCGCAAGCGATGCGCTTACGTGGTTTTAATCAGGTTGTGTTGGCTGACAGCTTAGACGGTGCAACCAAATTGCTTCCTAGCATGTTGCAAGGAAATGACGTGTTATTAACCATGGGTGCGGGAGACATTGGTGCATTAAGTAAGCGTTGGCGGGAGTCGGTATGAGTCAAACAAAAACAACCATTGCGGTGGTTCGCGGTGGCAGCGCCAGCGAGCGTGACGTTTCATTACGTTCGGGAGCAGCGGTGATTGCCGCTTTGCAATCGGTGGGAGAGCCTGTTCTCGATTGGACAATCAATCATTTGTCCGACATGATGGTGCTATTGGCGGATGCGCCACGTCCTCTGATGGTATTCAATGCCTTGCATGGCAAGGGCGGTGAAGACGGTCAGCTACAAGCACTGCTTGATATGATGCAGATTCCCTATACAGGAAGTGGCATGTTATCTAGCGCGATTGCGATGGATAAAGTCCTAACGAAACGCTTGTGGCGCGAAATGGG
>DZAT01000080.1:0-5398 GCA_022736205.1 Thiomicrospira cyclica | reverse complement strand
GCCGTGGTTGCTCGAACTGAATACGGTTCCGGGTATGACTGATCATAGCCTTGTGCCGATGGCGGCCAAAGCTTCTGGTCTCGACTTTGCAGCGTTAGTACAGCGGATTGTGGCATTGTCGGCATGAATTGGCTGAAACGGCTCACAAAGCGTTTAGGGCGTTGGCTGCTGTTGATACTCAAAGCGGGCTTGTTTACTGCGTTGATTGCGGGTTTGTTGTGGGGTGGTTTGCAGGCTTGGCATTTATGGCAAGAGCATCAAAGTGGTGAGCTGGTGCATGTTGAGTTGGTGTCAACCACTAACCATGTAACAGAAGATGAATTGCGTGATTTGTTGCGTCCGCAGTTAGGGTTGGGCTTTTGGCAGCTTGATTTGACGTTAATTCGCAAGACCGTTGAAAGCCATCCTTGGGTGGCGCATGCGGAGGTGTCGCGTTTTTGGCCCAATAGCTTGCGCCTTGATGTGAGCGAACAAGTTCCTGTTGCCCGTTGGGGCGAGCGAGATTTATTGAACCAGACAGGTGATATTTTTCGTCCAAACGGTTCGTTTAACGGTGGTGACTTAATCGTTTTATCAGCAGTTAATCCAGAGCCACGCGACGTGTTAGCCATGTTACGCCAGTTATTAGATTTGATTAATCCATATGGTTTGCATATAAGGGCGTTGCACCGTCAAGCCGATGGCAGCTGGCATGCATGGCTGGTGAATGGTGATGAGTGGGTACTACCTGCACAAGAATCGATCGCCGCTTTGCAGCGCTTACTGCTGCTTTATGGCAGTATTCCACGACAAGAAAATACGAATATGCGCATAGACCTTAGATATCGCGATGGATTTGCTGTAAAATGGTCAGTTGTAGAAACTATGCCCGCAATGACAGGCGCCAAACCCTAGGATAAAGAATATGGCTCGCAGTAAAAAACAGTCTCCGAATGTTGTTGTTGCATTAGACATCGGCACATCCAAAATTGTTGCCCTTGTTGCTAAAGTGAGCAGCAGCGGGCGCATGGAACTCATCGGTATGGGACGTCACCCCTCGCGCGGTTTGCGCCGAGGCGTTGTGGTCGATATTGATGCAACAGTCGATGCGATTCAACACGCGGTTGATGCAGCAGAGCAAATGTCTGGTGTGACCATTGAACACGTTTATGTTGGTATTGCGGGCAGTCATATTAAAAGCTACAACCAGCACAGCATGGTAACGGTTTCTGGCGATGAAATTGGTAATCATGATGTGGAGCGAGTGGTGGACGATGCCGTTAAGCGCATCTCTATTCCAGGTGATCAAAAGCCGCTACACATTTTAACGCAAGAGTTTATTGTCGACAATCAACCAGGGATTCGTCAGCCAGTGGGTATGGCAGGCGTATCGCTCGAAGCGCGGGTGCATATGATTACGGGTGCGATTAGCGCTGTTCGCAATTTGTCGCGCTGTGTCGAAAACTGTAATTTACGCGTTGATGACATTGTATTAGAGCAACTTGCTTCAGCTGAAGCGGTGTTGTTAGCAGATGAAAAAGAGTTAGGTGTTTGTTTAATCGACATTGGTGCAGGTACAACCGATATTGCGGTCATTATTCAAGGTGCGATGCACCACACGGCGGTTATTCCTGTTGGTGGCGATCAAGTGACTAACGATATTGCTGCCGTGCTACGTACGCCCATTCATGCGGCAGAAGACATTAAAAAGAATTTTGGTTGTGCCTTGCCGCAACTGGTTAGTCCCGAAGAAGAGATCGAGGTTGCTAGCGTTGGTGATCGTCCAGCTCGTTGCATCAAGCGTCATACGCTGGTTGATGTGGTTGAAGCACGATTTGCCGAAATTTTCCAACTCATTCAACAAGAACTGCATTTAAGTGGCTACGACAATGCGATTCGTGCAGGCGGGATTGTGTTAACGGGTGGCTCGTCACAAATCGAAGGTGCTGTTGAGTTAGCAGAAGAGATTTTTGGTGTGCCTGTGCGTTTGGGTCTGCCAGAATCACAGAATGGTCTAGGGTCGCAATTGCGCGATGCATCATATGCGACTGGGGTTGGTTTGCTTAAGTATGCCAGCGAACACCTAGATGGCGCGGTCATTCATGACGACGAACCAACCGTTTCAGAAAGTACGGTTACACATCGTCATCCCCGAGAAGAAAGCCTGATTAGCAAAATGAAAAGTTGGTTTATACAACAGTTCTAAACCAAAAATGTGTCGTTCCATGTTAGCACGACTTCCCGACAACCCTTCGTATCGTTGCGGTTGTCTTCACAGATTACAATGATACACTTAAATGGAAATAGTACCGATGCTCAAGCAACGGACCATTAAAAACTCAATTCGTGCGCGCGGTGTTGGGTTACATACAGGTCACCACGGACTCATGTCAATGCGCCCAGCGCCCGTCAATACGGGTATTATTTTTCGTCGCATTGACCTTGATCCCATTGTCGAAATAGCCGTACATCCTAATGTGGTCAGCGAGACTGTGTTATGTACCACCCTTAGCCAACAGGATGTCAAGATCTCAACGGTAGAGCATTTGATGTCGGCGTTAGCAGGTTTTGGTATTGATAACCTCTATATTGATCTCGATTCTGATGAAGTGCCCATTATGGATGGTAGTGCATCACATTTTATTTTCTTGCTACAATCTGCGGGTATTCTTGATCAAGAAGAGAATAAACGCTTTATTCGCATTAAACAGACGGTTCGCGTCGCAACTGACAATGGTGCTTGGGCGCAGTTTGACCCTTACGAAGGCTTTCGTTTAAGTTTTTCGATTGATTTCGATCATCCCGCTTTCGATGAAACAGCGAATCATTTAACGATCGAGTTTTCGTCTACCAGTTATTTGAAAGAAATCAGTCGTGCGCGTACATTTGGTTTCATGAAAGACGTCGAAGCATTGCGTAAACGTAATTTAGCCTTGGGTGGCAGTTTAGATAATGCCATTGTTCTCGATGAAAATGGTGTGATGAATCCAGAAGGATTGCGTAATCAAGACGAGTTTGTGCGTCACAAGGTGCTGGATGCTGTGGGTGATTTATACATGATTGGGTCTGGGATTGTTGGTTCTTTTTCTGCCTACAAGTCAGGACATGCGCTTAATAATCGCTTATTACGTACCCTGTTAGCCAACCCAGATAGCTGGGAGTTCACCGCTTTATCTGATGCAGGTGGTGCGATTAGCTACGAAGAAAATCCAGGTGCGTTAAGTCACTAAGACTGAACAGATGTTTCCTTCGAAATCAACCGCAGTAAGCGCATCATACTGGCTTTAAGGGTGTCATTGGCTGCGAGGTTGTTTGTGATCTCTTGTAGCGCAACGATGGCTTCGTCGCTTGGTTTTTCTGCGCTCCTGTTTTGTTGTGTTGTTGGTAACTCCTTGTGGTTAGTGATAACTTGGATGCGATATTGGCGTAAGTTGGGATGATTTGCTGCCGCTAATAGTTTCTGCGCTTCGAAGCGTAGACGTGTTGCCCAAGCGGCGCTTGGTGTTATTAAAATAAGGGTGTCGTCTAGGATTTCTGCACTTAACAATGCCTGCTGCATGCTGCTATTCAGGCAAGCACGTAGTGTAACTAGTAACTGTTCGCGCTGTTCGACTTGTTCAGCAAGACGATTTAATCCCTCTGTTTTATGTTTATATTGTGTAAACAAAGTTTGCATGGTTTGCCTTTGCCCTTTGAGATGGTAAACTGAGCAACTAAAACTGTATTTTACTTGGAATGATGCATGATTACTCGACTTTTGAAAACTGTTTTTGGCTCTCGTCATGAGCGTTTGGTGAAACGTTACCGTAAAGCGGTGCAAGGTATTAATAGCTTAGAGCCTGCGATGCAAGCTCTGACAGATGAGCAGTTGCAAGCAAAAACGATGGCGTTTAAAGAACAAATTGCTCAAGGTGTGCGCTTAGATGATTTGTTGCCTGAAGCCTTTGCTGTTGTGCGTGAGGCCAGTGTTCGTGTTTTTGGCATGCGTCATTTCGATGTGCAGATGATCGGTGGTATGGTGTTGCATGATGGCCGTATTGCCGAAATGCTAACAGGTGAAGGCAAAACACTGACCAGTACTTTGGCAATTTATCTCAATGCTTTAGCGGGTAAAGGTGTACACGTTGTTACCGTTAACGATTACTTGGCGCAACGTGATGCTGCTTGGATGGGGCAACTCTATCATTTCTTGGGATTAAGCACAGGCGTGATCTTGTCGGGTAATCAGCAAAGTCCCGATGATAAGCGTGCAGCATATGCTTGTGACATCACTTACGGTACCAACAATGAATATGGCTTTGATTATTTGCGCGATAACATGACCATGTCAAAAGAAGAGCGCACACAACGTGGGCTGCATTATGCCGTGATTGATGAGGTTGACTCAATTCTAATTGACGAAGCGCGTACGCCGTTAATTATTTCGGGTGCAAGTGAAGATAAAAGTGATTTGTATCGTGCAATCGATGTCATTGCACCACAACTCACGCGTCAAATTGGTGAAGGCGATGATGTTGAAGTGGCTGGTGATTTCACGATCGATGAGAAAGCACGTCAGGTGTTGTTGACTGAAGAAGGGCATACTCACGTTGAAGCCTTATTGACCGAAGCGGGTTTGTTGGCACCCGGTTCTAGCTTGTACGATGTGGGCAATATTGTATTGATGCACCATATTTTAGCCAGTCTCAAGGCACATCATATTTTTGTTCGCAATAAAGACTACATCGTCAAAGATGATGAAATCGTTATTATTGATGAGTTCACAGGTCGTCAGATGAAAGGACGTCGTTGGTCGGAAGGGATTCATCAGGCGATTGAAGCAAAAGAAAATGTGGTTATTCAAGCAGAAAGCCAGACGCTTGCCTCGATTACCTTTCAAAATTATTTCCGTCAATATGGTCGCTTGTCGGGTATGACGGGTACGGCAGATACAGAAGCTGCTGAGCTGATGCAGATTTATGCCCTCGAAGTTGTGCCGATTCCGCCGAATCGTCCTGTGCAACGTAAAGATGCTGCCGATGCGGTCTATATGGGTCAAAAAGATAAATTTGAAGCTATCGTTGCTGATATTGAAGCGCGTAGCGCTAAAGGTCAGCCGATTTTGGTCGGTACGGCATCCATTGAAGCTTCTGAGACTTTGTCTGCCTATTTAGATGGCAAAGGTATTGCCCATGAAGTACTTAACGCCAAACAGCACGAGCGTGAAGCTTTCATTATTGCTCAGGCGGGTCGTCCGGGTGCTGTAACCATTGCAACGAATATGGCTGGTCGTGGTACCGATATTGTGCTGGGTGGTAATTGGGAAATGGAAGCCAAAGCGATGGGTGATGCTGACCCTGAGCATATTGCCGCCATGAAAGTTGAATGGCAAGCACGTCATGATGCGGTTAAAGCGGCTGGTGGTTTGCATGTGATCGGT
>DZAT01000172.1 GCA_022736205.1 Thiomicrospira cyclica | reverse complement strand
CGCCGTAGGTTTCCATATGGTCGCTATCGACGTTGGTCACAATCGCCATCATCGGCTTGAGATAAAGAAAAGAGGCATCGGACTCATCAGCTTCGGCAACCAAATAATCACTACTGCCCAAACTGGCATGGGTACCTGTTTTATTGAGTCTCCCACCGATGACGTAGGTTGGATCTAACCCAGCTTCGCCCAGCACACTGGCAACCAGACTGGTTGTTGTCGTTTTACCATGCGTACCCGCAACCGCAATACCAAACTTGCCACGCATCATTTCTGCCAACATTTCGGCACGAGGAATGACGGGAATACGCGCTTTACGCGCCGCTTGTAATTCGGGGTTATCTTTTGGAATTGCAGTCGAAGCAACGACCACATCAGCCGCGCTCACCAAATCTGCATTGTGACCGATGGCGACTTGAGCGCCCAAGTCGATTAAATGCTGCGTGACAGGAGAAGCTTTGGCGTCAGAACCACTCACAACAAACCCTTGCGTTAATAACACCTCGGCAATACCCGACATGCCCGAACCACCAATACCGACCAAATGAATATGGCGCACCCGACTAGACATGCTCATCTTGTTATTTTTCCTATTTTCTATCCACAATCGCTCGCGCCAATACGGCCGCTGCCTGATTTTCTGGCAAAGCAGACAGACTATTATAAGCCAGCTGATGGGCTTCTGGCTGGGATAAATACTGATTTAGAAAGTCTCTAATTTTTTCAACCGTTGTTTGAGACTGAACAAATACGCTTGCACCACCCGCTTCGACAAGGCTTAACGCATTCACATACTGGTGATTGTCGACAGCGCTTGGAAAGGGAATAAATAAGGCAGGACGTGCTGTTTGGGCAATTTCGGCAACGGTTAGCGCACCCGAACGCGCGATGACCACATCAGCCCAAGCATAAGCACTCGCCATGTCATCGATAAAGGCATCGACTCGTGCCTTAACACCCGCGTAATGATAAGAAGCATTCACGACATCGCGTTGGTTAACACCTGTCTGATGCCAAATCGACAGATTATTACTGACCCCATCATTCATGACACGCGGCAACAAGTCGTTCAGGAAGCTGGCGCCTTGACTACCACCCAAAACAAGCACACGCAAGACAACCGTATCGTGACGCGCTTGCTGGCTTCGTGAGAGCGCCTTGCGCAAGGGATTGCCGATTAACTCGGCTTTTTCCCAACCAAATGGCGTTTTGTGCAAAGGCAAACCAAGAAAAAGTCGTTCGCTTAATGGCGCTAACAAGCGATTGCTTAACCCCGCAATCGCGTTTTGTTCGTGCAACCAAACAGGAATACCTAACAAGCGCGCGGCAATGCCTGCGGGGGCAGAAATGTAACCGCCCATGACCAGTAGCAATTCTGGCTTTTCTTGCTTGAGTACACGCCATGCTTGAGCAATGGCACGCAATAAACGAAAAGGAGCTTGTAACCAACCTAACACCCCCTTTCCGCGCAAACCTTGCATGGCAATACCATGAAAGCGAATCGACGCTTTAGCAACCCAAGCGCCCTCTTTACCTTGCTGCGTTCCTAACCACACCACCTCAACGCCCTGTTGTTGCAAAGCATCAGCAACAGCTAATCCAGGAAAAACGTGTCC
>DZAT01000171.1 GCA_022736205.1 Thiomicrospira cyclica | reverse complement strand
GATTTTTGTAACCCTGCTCTTCTAGCATGTTGACCATGCGAAATATGTTCAGATGTCCCCCGCTGCCAATAGAAAAAGGCGGTATGACCCAGTTTATTGTGTCGCTTTCATAGGTTTTCTTGTCGATGTCTGCTGATTTAACGTCTTGATGCAGAACCATCTTGTATGCGTGAAAAACATCCCGTCCAGATGGCGTGATCGCCCCCGTAAGAACCTGTTGTCCAGTGCTACGCATTTTGAAACGACGAACAAAGTGACCTGCGGCGAAGCGTAGGGCTCCAAAAAAACCCAATTGCCATGTTTTAAATGCAAAGGCTCTAATCCAACGGTCAATCATTATTATTAAACCTAAATTTGTAGTCAGTGTTTTTACGTCGCCTGACATGCTAACGCTAATTGTTAATGTCCGCGCTGAAATATCCCAGTGGATATTTATTTGCGTTGAATATTTTTGTCGCGCGAAATTGTATTGATAACCCAATCTGGCATGGCGCTCTCTTTACTGCCTGCATAATTTCCAGCTATTTTAGCTAAGGCAAGAAAGGGTACCTTGTACATGTGTTTCCAACGTTGCTTGAAGCTAGGGATGTCTTGCTTCAGCCAGCCCATGTTGCGATGAGTCAGATACGCCCATGAACGGAGCGAATGGTGCAAAGATGGCGCGAGAACATAGCTGAAAAGCTTGTGTAGCGCACGCGATTCATCAAAGGCGCGTTGTGCAGTTTCGAAAATTCCAAAGTCATGTGAGTGAAAAACGCAAGCATCAGGAGCGTAGGCTTTACTGTAGCCAGCTTCGATAATTAGCTTGGCCCAAGCTTGGTCTTCGGCAAAGTCAACATCCGGGTAGGGGTATTCCTCCCACACGCTGCGACGCAGGCAAGCGTTGTTGTTGGAGAAAAAGTGTAAAAGCTGGCGGTAGCCCTCTTCATTCGCATAGCGGGTAGGATCCTCCATGCGATAGATTGTGTTTTTTTCACCAAAGCCGGCGAAGTGGGTGGCGAGCTCCCTTTGTGTTGTTGGTGAGGCCTCTGGGTAGGCGATATGTCTTCCGAAAGCGCCTGCAATGTTCTTGTCCGACGCGCAAGCTTCAACGAGGTTGTTAAGCCAGTGGCGGTCTGCGGGCATTGCATCGTGGGTGATAAATACGATGAACTCCCCGTGAGTTAATGAGGCACCAAGATTGCGGGTGCGGCCGTGGCCAAAGCTCTTCGCTTCAATTTCTATGACTCTTACACCGAGCGAATTGGCATATTCGACAGACTTGTCGCTTGACCCTGAGTCGATGATGATTACATCAAACGGCCATGGCGCATCTTGGGCAACAACCTCATCCAAAACGCGCATAAATATATCGCCACCGTTTTTGACTGGTACGATGATTGATGCTTTGATTTTTTGTTGGTCGATTTGATGCATGTAAATGTCGATTTAAGCTTTTCAGCGTCGTTGTCAATAGGGAGAACAGTTTTTATGTTCACCACTCGGCTTGTAAGCCCGGTTACGAGGCTTACGGAGTGAATTGGGTGGCTAGCGGTTGGCGCAGGCTGGTGGTTTGGAAGAGCTTGTTTTTGATTTCTTCGGTGATTTGTTGGGTTTGGGTCATGTTTTCCATCACGC
>DZAT01000170.1 GCA_022736205.1 Thiomicrospira cyclica | reverse complement strand
CTAATCGAACCAGCCTCTACTTCGGTGTTAATCCTTTTCGTTCGGCATGGGTGTATTACAACATTTGTTGTATTGAATGTCAACAACAAATGTTGTAATTTTTACAACTTTTTTCAACATCAATGAAAATAGGGGGGCGGTGGGGTGAATTTTGGGCAATAAAAAACCCCGAACGTGTCGGGGTGATGTTTGGGTTGCTTGTGCGTTATGCTGCTAACAATGCGCTTCGTCTTGAAAAAGGGATAATTGTTGCATAGTCAGTTAATAGCGTTGCTGCTTGTTCGTAGCTTTCTGCCTGCTCATCAATCACGATGAAACGATTGCTTTCAGGTGATAACATTCTTAAATCTGCCATTCTGCCTAGCGCATAATGAATTGATGTCCAATGCCCTGTAATTGTGTCGATATACATTGGGCTATCTGTTTCGACAACAAATGGCAAAGTAAACTGATGCCCACTTGCGCCTGTTATTGATACGTCTTTTTTTACCTTTTCGCCATAACAAGATTTTAATGTTTCACCAACAGCGTCAATAATTGCTTTGTTTGCTTTAGTTGCTACTGGCTTCCAATCCGTTGCCATAACAGACACCGCATGTTGTGCTGCCATTAAATCAGCAATAGACTGAGCAAAATGGATTTCGTCAGTAATGCTTTCTAGCATCCAGTTATGAACCTTAACATTAGGCATAATAGACGCTACTTGCTGCATTCTTCCGCTGGTTAATTTTATGCCCATTGCTGCTGTGTGCATGGCAGCATTACCACCATCGCTCAGTCGCCATTTTTTTTCTACTTGTTTTGCGTAAACACTGATATGCTCGCCATCGCCAGAAAATGTTAGTGGCGTAATAATTTGTAGTCCGTTATCAAATGGGTGCACGTCGTAACCAGTAGAAAGTATATTGCTGATGTTCATAGTGATAGCTCCTGCTGTCCTAAGTCGTCATAGCGCCAATCAATACGCGCTATGTTTGCTCTATCGCAAAACAGGTTTAGCAATGATTGCGGGTCAGTATGGTTCATTTCTATTGGCTCAACATAAGAAGAGCAACCAATAAAATAAATATGTTCGTGTACGGGTGATTTTACCGCCATATTCCTAAATTTGCACGTTAAAGGTACATCGTTTTTATTGGTGTGTTTTTGGTTTTGCTCATAATGAACCGCATAAACAAGGCAGTTTTGCCACAGCAGATTGATATAGATTTTTGCAGGAAAGCCAGAAGAAACGTGCCTAAACATAATTTCTATTTTACACGTCTGAATTGTTCCTGCTTTGTCTTTATAGCCAATAGCGGACGTAAACCCATATTCAGGCGGCGCATATCCACCTAGCTTTTTTACAAAGTGAGCTTCTTTTTTGATGCTTACTTTTTCTTTGCTTAACAAGTTTGAAATATCTGCTTGCGTCATATTAAGCCTTCTTACGTGCCAACAGTTGCGTTAGCAGGCGTTCATTGGTCTTATGCGTGTCAGTCGCATTTTTTATAATGTCAGCCTGTTGCTCGTCCGTCATCTCGCGGAATATGCGCAATAGCATTGCTTCGTCTCCATCTTGTGCAACGCGCTCGTCATCGTTTGATGCAATCATTTGTATAGGCTGTTCAACCCTCGCC
>DZAT01000028.1:21291-25049 GCA_022736205.1 Thiomicrospira cyclica | reverse complement strand
TCGTTCATGCCACAAGCGATACACTCCGCTCTATCTTGTGCTGACGCATTCGCCGTCATGGCAACAATCGGTGTTTTAAAATCCTGCTGGCGCAAAACGCGCGTGGCTGTGTAACCATCCATGACAGGCATCTGACAGTCCATAAACACCAGATCAACGTTGGTATCTGCTAACACATCTAAGGCTTTTTGACCGTTATCTGCGAGTGTGACACGAATACCAAAACGCTCGAGTAATTTAGTGGCTACTTTTTGGTTAACAATATTGTCTTCAACCAATAAAATATGCTTGTCTACGAATGTCAGAACAGCGGTAACTTTTGCTTTTTCTTGTGGTGTTTCTGCAGGTTTATACGGCAAGTTAAACCAAAAGCAAGAGCCTTTGCCAATTTCGCTATCCACACCGATTTCGCCATCCATGAGCAAAACCAGTTCTTTACTAATGGTTAGCCCTAGCCCTGTGCCACCAAACTTACGACTGGTTGACGCATCGGCCTGTGAAAAGCTTTGGAACAAACGCGTTCTAACCTCTTCCGACATGCCAATGCCTGTATCTTGTACTTCGAAATGCAAGCAATCATGACGTAAAAAGACAGACAAAGCCACACCACCATTTTCGGTAAACTTCATGGCGTTCGATAGCAAGTTCGTAATCACTTGGCGCACACGTAAGGCATCCCCAATCACATACTCACTGACATCTGGCGCTTTTTCAAAACTGAGCTGAATACCTTTCTGTTTCGCCACCTGCTCGAACACGCTGCGCGTATTGGCAAGCACTTCTCTTAAATTATAGGGAACCGCTTCAATGGTCATTTTTCCAGCTTCAATTTTAGAAAAATCTAAAATATCATTAACCACACCAAGCAATAAGTCCGATGAGCTTTGTGCCAGTCGCAAATGTTCGGCTTGCTCTTCTGTTAACGCTGTGCCATTCAGCAACGTCAGCATGCCGACAATACCATTGATTGGCGTGCGAATTTCGTGGCTCATGTTAGCCAAAAACTGAGCCTTGGCTTGTGTTGCCGACGTTAACAATTCGTGTGTCTGATGCAAATCAACAATGGCATTATTAATGCCCTGCTGTAACTCGTGCAGGTCACCAACAAAATCGCCTTGCATTTTACGACTAAAATCCACATTAGCCGCTGCAGATACCGCATCGCTCGCTTCTCGAATGGCATCCGAAATATGATTTAACAAAACATTCAGTTGTGCCTTCATCTGATCTAATTCGTTACTGCCACTCACAGGCAACTGACGACTAAAATCACCCGAATCAATAACCTGTTTAACTGTCTCAGTCACGGTCGATAAGGGACGTACAATCAAACGACGAACCAGTAATAACAACAACACAACCAATAGTAGTAACACGAATAACTCAGCAGAACTCACCAGCATAATATGGCGCTCTGCTTCTGCCACACGGCTGAGAACAGGCGCGGCATCTTGCATTAAAACGTGTTGCCCCACCAGCTGACCCGATTCATCGTAAATCCATTTAACCGTGATAAACAGATCGTCGACAACGAAAGCCGTATTACCTGTTGCCGCTTTTAAAGAAAGAACGTGCGCTTTGACCCGATCGACTGCTTCTGGCAAAAACAACGTAGGATGTGCTAACAGCGTATCGTCGCCTAGTACTGGATGTTTTTGGTAAGACTCGGGAAGTTTGCCATCGGTACGTGCAACGAGCGTTGGCTTGTGCACCAACATGACCCAGTCAACCTGTTGTTGTTTCAGGCTACGGATAACAGAGCCAATATTTTGTGTAATTGAAACCAAACCCAAAAACTGGTTTTCACTAAACACTGGCGCAAAACCAATAACCCCCACACCAGCATTACCTACTCCGAAACTGGCGACAGATTGCTGTGTCTCTTTTACTTTTTTAGCTAATGGATGCGGTGCTTTCTGTCCGTGAAAATTAACATCCCAAGAACGCGCCAAAATGACCTGATCTTGATCGATGACTTGCGCCCTAATCAACTTGTATTGACTCGCTTTTGCATAGTCAGCGCCGATGTTCTTAACAGCATTAACCAATAAATCGCGATCATGGTTTAACAAGCCGTCGATGATTCGCTGATCTCGTGATAAACCGACTGCAACAGAAACAACCGAATCTTCTTTCGCCATTAAATGTGACTGCAATTCTTTATGCATTAAGTCTGCCGTCTCAGAAAATATTTTATTCTGGATGGGCGCAATCATATTATGATAAAAAATAAGCGACAGGATAGACACACTCACCAATGTCGCAACAAGGGTACTGGCAATCAGTACTTTAAAGATAGACTGTTTTTTATTGGATATAGGGCTTGGCATCAAGAATCTCTCGCAAGAAAAAGGGATGTTTTATTAACAATATTAATAAAACATCTCCAATAATAACATAAAGAGACAGTGATGCAATGTCGGGGGTATTTATTCGCGTCTAATCAATGCAAAAATAGATAACAATCAAATGACTATATTTAATCAAATTTAATTGTCTGACCAACTTTCATTTCTTTCATCTTGGTTTTAACACCACGCTTTTTCAGCGCTTTATCAAACGCTTCTGGTGTGCCAGACAAGATATTAAATGTACCGTAATGCATCGGAATGGCGAGCTTGGCATTCACTAACTTAACTGCTTCGGCAGCGCGTTCTGGCCCCATGGTAAAACGATCGCCAATACACACCATCATGGCATCAATTTTGCCAAACTCATTAACCAGTTTCATATCAGTAAACAAATCGGTATCGCCTGTGTGGTAAAAACGAGGGCCATTTTTAACACTAACCACAAAACCAACCGCAATTCCTGCCTCTTTTAGATCTCCGCCATCAACTTCGACAGAACCACCATGAACAGCAGGTACAAACCCAATTTTAACCTCGCCATCGAGCAAACTGATTTCGCCACCTGGAAAACCCGCTGTCCCCATATTAAACTGCCCTTCTGGAAATTTAAGGTGTTTCACCATCGCCTTACCGAGTTCTAACGTCGCTACCAGCATTGCTGTTGGGTTGTTATCAGCAATTTTAGTCGCATCAGCAAGATGATCGAAGTGACCATGTGTCACTAAAATCAAATCCACACTGTCTAATGCTTCGATATCTTTTTTGCCATTAGGATTAACAGGATTATCTAACCATGGGTCGATTAGCACCGTCTTACCATTAGGCGTAACAATCTTGTAACTCGAATGACCATACCAAGTTAACTCTGTTGCAGCCCATGTAGGCAAGGTAAGCGCAAGGGTGACAACAAACACCGCGCGAGATAGGTAATGTTTCATTTAAAAAACTCCAAATTGTTAAAACCAGTTCGATTATAACGAGGAACACATTAAAAAACACAATCACGCACGATTGATTATTTCTATAGCAAGATAAGTAAACCTCAATACTCATAAAGTTCAATAAAATAGATTCCCGCTTTCGCGGGAATGACGGATTTTTGGATTTTCCCTAAGCCGTTCGCTTACCCCACAAATACAACATCGGCAACAACAATAAACTTAACACGGTACCAACTAACAAACCAAAAATCGCCACATCGGCTAAAGGAGACAGACGTTCTAGCCCAACCGATTGTTCTAAAGCAATCGGAATCATGCCTGCAATGGTCGCTAACGCTGTCATCATAATCGGACGAAAACGTAATTTGATGCTTTCTTCAGCCGCTTGCACCGCACTCACTTCATGCTCTCGCTTGTGGATAAACTCCATCAGCAAAATGCCATTTTTGACGATAATCGAAAACAA
>DZAT01000028.1:18885-21191 GCA_022736205.1 Thiomicrospira cyclica | reverse complement strand
TGTTCGGTGTAAGGCGCACTCAGGGCAATGCGCACAGGAATACTTTCACTCGCCGACCAACGCGTTAAGCTCGCAACCGATATGCCCTGCAAGGGCAGCTGAGCAGCTAACTTTTCGGGGGTCAATCCAAACTTAAGCAGTTGCTCTGGTTTAAGCTTAAGCTGAACCTGCTGGGTAAAGCCAGACCAGTTAGAAGATACCGATGTCACACCACGCACGCTTTGCACTGCAGCCATCACTTGTTCTGCAGCTTGTGGTAAGTTATGCCAATCGTCGCTACTCAGGCGAAGCGTAATCGGTGCTTTAATGGTACTGGTCATGGTGTTACCAAAATCGTAGGTATCGACACTGACCACGCCTTCGATTTGCGCTAACTTGGCACGCCACTCATCAGCAATATCCCAACTGGTTTTGCTGCGATCTAAGCGCGAGGTGAAGTGTGCCATAATGCTCGCTTCCGACGCCAATGCCCCGCTTCCTAAAGAGGTCACGCCAGCTTCCGCACCGATGGTGACACCATAGCGAACCATCAACGGATCTTTATTTAAGGCTTCTAGCACAGGCAGTAATTTACGCTCAACATCACTGACCTTCTCCTGCTCACCAAAGCGCACACGCATCTGCACCACACCCATATCAGCCGCTGGCAATGCATCTTGCCCAATGGTTGGCATAACGATTCTGCCACTGAGTGCCAACACCACAAAGGCACCGATAATCAGTAACCAACGACGCCAACGCGCCACCATGAGCCAACGCAGCCCTGCCAGATATGTGTTGCTAATCGGTGCCCAGCGACGTTGATAATGGCTTTCCAATGCGCGTTCAATCGCATTTTTAGCAGGCATCCCATTGCGATACCAAAACCACACCAAGCGCGGAATAAAGGTAATCGACACCAGATATGAAACAAAAACCGCAATAACAACAGGGAAAATAAGATGACTAAAAACAGCTTCGGTGTAATCGCCAACAAACATTAACGGAGCAAGCACCGCAACCGTTGCCAAACTGCCGATCCAGACAGGCGACACCACTTCTTTCATGCCCGAAATCACTGCCGTAGTGGTATCTTGATGTAATTCTTCTAAATGGCGCTCGATATTTTCCAACACCACCACCGCATCATCGACCAACATCCCCAGCGCTAAAATAACGCCAGTGGTAACGAATAGGTTTAGCTCTTTCCCAAACAACCACAAAATCGCCATCGTTCCTAAAAACACTAAGGGCAAGGACAGCAAAGCGGTGGCAACAGCACGCCAGTTCGCCAAAAACACCATCATCACGATAGAAACGAACAAAATCGCTTCTAATAATGCGTTAAACATATTGTCGTTAGAACGAACCACAATGTCCATTTGTGTATCGGTTAGGCTAATGTCCAGCAAAGGATATTTGGCTTGAATGTCTGGCAGCACTGACATTGCTTCTTCAAACGCTTGCGCGATGGTACCGCCTGGTGGACGTTGTAACGACAAGGCAATCGCGGGGTTACCATTGCCGATATAACCACTATACCTGTCTTGTGCTTGCCACTCGATGGTTGCAACCTGCCCTAAATTAAGCTGCGCTGTTACGGGCAATAATGCCAACTGATCGACCTGACTTTTTTCACCAGGAATCATCACCGACCAAGACTGTTTATCGCCCAATAATGAGCCTAATGGCAATTGAGCTTGCCATTGTTTAAGGGAATCGACAACTTGCCCCAGATTTAAGCCAAGCGCAGCCAGCTTGTTAGGGTTAATATCAACGCGAATGGCGGATTGCCAACCACCAAAAACTTCGACATTGGCAATGTTAGGTTGCTTCAGAAACGCAGGTCGAATGTCACTTTCGACCAAATAGCGAGCTTGCATCAAGCTTAAGCCCGATTCGGGTTTGGGTGACACCGCTAACACCAAGGCAGGAGGCGTAAAATTACCCATCGGATAAAGCGAGTAAGGCATAACACCTGCTGGCAATTTGGTGCGAATGCGATCAAGCGCATTGGTGACATCGGCTAATGCACCGTCTAGCCCTTTTTCGTAAGAAAACTCAGTACGAATAACAGCAAAGCCGTCACGATTGGTACTTTGTACCAAACGAATACCACTCAGACTAAATAACTCACGCTCCATGGTGCGCGATACCTGCTGCGCCATGATTTCGGCAGATGCCCCTGGGAACTGAGTAATAATCATCACTTGCGGACGTTCTGCATCAGGGTACAAGTTGCGTGGCATCAGATTGTAACCCAACACCCCCATAATCGACATCAGCAGGAGCATCGCACCCGTAATCCACGGACGATTAAAAAACCA
>DZAT01000028.1:0-18785 GCA_022736205.1 Thiomicrospira cyclica | reverse complement strand
TAATCGACATCAGCAGGAGCATCGCACCCGTAATCCACGGACGATTAAAAAACCAAAGGAACATTAGGACACCTCTAAAAAGACAAAGGGTTGGAGGTCTGGAGGAAGGGCGCATTGACAAGAACATGTAACCAATTGATAACCCCCTTCCTTCAGCTAAAAAACAAACTTGGAAAGCCTAAAAACAAGCAAAGCGTAGTTTTTAGAGGTTCCCATTATTCAGCCACCTTGTAATTTCTTCCCGCCATTAAACGAATCAACACATCCGATGACGCACACAATACTGTTTGCCCAACCAAGCGAGGATTCTGCGTTACCGCACCTTCTTGCCCAATCGCTTCCAACAGAACAGGTACGACCTCAACTTTGCCCAGATGATCAATTAACACTTGCGCTTCTTTAACAGAATGCGGAATAAAACATTGCGAGGGCAAGGCAATGCCTTCACCCGAATACACCGCTAACGGCAAAGCGAGCTGCTGATTCGGAATCAATCGCGCATCGTTAAGACGTGCTTCGTAAGTAAGTAAACCTTGCGCATTGGCTCTTGGCCAAGCAATGAGTGGCAATAACTTATCTTGCCACATCAATCCTGCTGGTTTGACATCGTCGGCTGGTAGTTGCACCAATAAACGACGACCACCACCCTCGCCCACCAATCGGATTAATGGCGTACCGGCAGTAACAATATCGCCTTCTTGTACTAAGCGTTCGCTGATAATACCCGCTTGTAAGGCTTTAAGCTGCACATAACCCAAAGCCCCTTTGGCGGCTTCTGCTTGTTTTTTTCGCGCACTGAGCAATTCGTCATAGGCTTTGTATTGCGACTGAGCCGCACTCAAACGCTGCTCGGCCTGTGCCACACGCACACTTTGCTGTTGAATCTGATCTTCACTGGCTGCTTTCACCGCTGCGAGTTTCTTTAAGCGAGACAAGGTATCTTTTTGTGCTTGTAAGTCAAGTTTGGCAGCATCAACCGAATCTTTAATACTGGCTTGTTCTAATTTGTATTGCGCAAACTGAGCATCGGCAAGCGACACATCGGCACGAGATGACTTATCGTCCAACTGAGCCAACAAATCGCCCGTATTGACCACATCACCTTCACGCACAGGCAAAGAAACCACTTGTGCCGTTAAACGCGCGGTGAGCAACTGCTCCACCTCAGCCTTAACACTAACTTGTGCAGGCTGAGTTAAGACAACTGACGCAAGCTGAGCTGTCATCGACGACACGCTAATCGGCGCAACAACAGGAGGAACAAATGCAGCGTTTTTTGCTTGCTTTGTTTTAATGGCAATGATCGCACCACCCGCAATCACAACACCAATAACAATCCATAATAATTTTTTAGACACGATTTAATCCCCTTAACTAGCATCACGCAAATAAGCTTCGATAGCGGCCAAGTCATCGCTCGATAATTGACCTTGCACCGACTTTAAGCGTAAGCGATTCATCACATCATCGTACAAGGCATTGGCTAAATCTTGCTTAGCCTTAAGCAATTGCGTACGGGCATTGAGCACATCAACCAAGTCTTTCATGCCCACGCGATTGCCCTCTTCGGCTGCAGCTAAAAAAGCATCATTGGACTTAACCGCATTACGCAAGGCAGCCAATCTAGTGTGACCGAGCACTACTGTTTTTGCCAGTGTTAAAATATCTAAGCGAGCCTGCTCTTTACTATTGCGCAGCCCTTCTTGGTTAGCAGTGCGCAATGATTCTGCTTTGCGAACCTGACTATTGACCATACCACCTGCATACAAGGGCATATTCAACACCAAACCAATACTATTCGTTTGATAGGGATAAGGGCTAGCGCTCGCACTACTACTCAAAACACCATCTTGATTAATAATAGATCCTTGTAACGCCAAGGTTGGATAATGCCCTGCCCGTTGCGCATCTACCTCTTGCTCACTCACACTTAGTTTTTGTTCGCTCAGCTTGACGGTTAAGTTTTTATCGCCATACTGATCCGCCAAGACCGCAGGCTTGTCTGCTAATGGCGGAAGCACCGTATCAAGCGTCAATGTCTTTAAGTGTGGCACACTGGCGGCACGAATCAGACGTGACAAGGCCTCATTGGCAACCGACAACTGATTTTGTCCATTAATCTCATCTGACTCTGCCAAATCATAACGCGCTTGCACCTCGAGCAAATCGACAGGATTGGTTAAGCCAACACGCACGCCTTCACTAATTTTATCGCGCTGCTTACCCGTCGATTCTTTTTGTGCGCTTGCCAAGGTGAGTAACTGCTGCGCACGCAACACGTCAAAATAAGCCTGACTTAAGCGCAAGACCAAATCTTGCTCGCTCAATTGATATTGCAATAGCGACTGCTGAACCAGACTCTTGGCTTGCTCATATCTTGCCCAAGCACTGGCATCGAATAACGACTGATTTAACACCAACTTTTCTTGCAGACTTTCTTTTGCTGCCATAAAAACGCTTTTCGAAAAATCATTCTGCTGATAGGCAACCTGCCCCGAAATATTCGGCAACAGCAACGCTTTAGCTTGATTGATGACTTCTTGATCGGCTTGTAATTGCGCCTTGGCTTGCGCTAACTTAGCATCTTGTGCCTGTGCTTGCTCAAACAAACTTAATAAGCCGACAGCAGCATGGCTAGAGCCTGCAAAGACAAATGCAACAGCAAGGGTCAATAACTGGATATTTTTTTTAACAAGCAACATAATGAGCACTACCTTAGATAAGACATTTTTATGGCTTAATTTTAACACCTTTTCATGTTAAACAAATGACCAGACTTCGAATATAAAACAACCGCTAATGAGCGAAACACAATTGTCACGCCAATGTCACTATTTTGTCATGATGAGCACTTTACAATGCCATAACTGTGTGTTGACATTTTATTTATGTATTTTGGAGCTTTGATCATGTTTATGCGTCGTCCCCTTGCCTTGGCGATTAGTGCCCTAATGTTAGGTTCTGTTACATTATTAACTGGTTGCAATGAAAGCAGTACGCTTACGCCAACAGCCATTAGTTTTAGTGAAACACCCGCCCCCACAACTGCCGATAAAATGGCTGTGACACATACCAGCTCAATTGCGACAGTAACATTCAATGATGGTTCTACAAAAGACTACCCGCTAAGCTACAACAAATTGTTTGGCGTAAAAGACAAAGTGGGTACCAATCCTTATCCAGCAGGTCAGGTTTTTAATAGCCAAATGCAGCCTGTTAACGATGCGAGTGGCAAGCCTGCGGTCATTGAAACACCTGATTCAAACAGTTTATTGAACATTGATGGCAAGCTTTATTTAGTCACCCATTACGAGTACGACTGGATCGATGGCAATGGTTCTGAAACCACATCGCGCATGCCAATGAGCATGACCTTAACAAACGTTGCTCAAGATACAACAACAGGCAAGCTAACAGCAACCAATCAAACACCGATCAATTTCTCGAACGTTGGCGGCTTGTGGATTCCTTGTTTCGGTAGCCAAACCCCTTGGAATACCCACCTAGGTTCGGAAGAAGATTACGACATGCAGTTTAATCCGAGCACGAGCGGCTACGCGACAACACTCAGTGGCGTGCAAGTCATGCGCGATGTTTATGGTAACGTCAATGCTAGCCCTTATCACTACGGTTATTTAACCGAAGTTGTGGTGGGAGCTAATGGTTCTGCAACGCCAGCGAAACACTACGGCATGGGTCGTGGCACTTGGGAAATGGGCAAAGTCATGCCTGATGGCAAAACCGTTTATTTCGGTGATGATGGTACTAACGTTGCCTTGTTTATGTTTGTCAGCAACACCGTTAACGATTTAAGTAAAGGCGGCACCCTTTATGCAGCAAAATGGACACAAACCAGTGCAGTAGGTTCGGATGGTGGTACAGCCAACCTAACCTGGGTTAAATTGGGCACAAGTACGAGCGATGCACAAATCAAAGCATTGGCAGATACCAACACGTTTGAAAGCATCTTTAACAACGGCACATTCGATAGCGCGACCAAAACCTGTTCTACAGGCACATGGATTCGTGCTGGTTCGACTAATGACGAATGTGTGAGCATTAAGTCAGGTCAAGAAACAGCTGCTGCTTTCTTAGAGTCACGTCGTGTTGCCGCAATCAAAGGTGCAACGACTGAATTTAACAAAATGGAAGGGGTTGCAGTTAACGCCAAAGACAAGAAAATCTATATTGCCATGTCTTATATCGACAAAGGCATGTTAGCAAGTACCAGCACACCAACCGACCATATTCAGTTAGTTAAAAACAATGCGGGCGGGACATACACCCTCGATGCCAGCAGTGGCGTAAAGGATACCGAAGGCAACGCAATTAACTCTGATTATGTCGGCACGAAGATGTATGTTGAAGCAGCATTATTAGGCAAAACAATTACTACAGATGCACTAGGCAACACCTCAGATCCTGCTAAAATTGCTAACACAGACAACGTCTTCTTCTCTGAAGCAATGCGTACTTTGTTTGTTGGTGAAGACTCGGGTACACACGTTAACAACTTTGTCTGGGCGTATAACGTCGATAGCAAAAAGTTAACACGTATCTTGAGTGCTGTTTCAGGGGCAGAAAACACAGGTCTGCAAGTGCTAGAAGGCTTGAACGGTCATGCTTATATCATGAGCAACAGCCAGCATCATGGTGACTTTATTAGTACCCATAATGCAGCCAGCAAAACAACCTTAACACCAATGATCGATAAATTCGATGCAACCATTGGTTACATCGGTGGCTTGCCTGCCATGAAATAAGATCGTTATTCCATTAACTTTCTTAAAAAGCTGGCAGCACAGGGTTGCCAGCTTTTTTCGTTTATAAAGATTATGTAGGAGACACAACGATGATTGATCGTGCGATACTCAAACGCTCTGCCATTAGAGCGAGTATTCTTACCCTATTCGTTATTGGTTATTTAGGCTGCACAGAAGAATGGCAAGCTCCCAAGGAAGCCGTATCTGTTAGCGAGCCATTGGTCAACAAACTCGTGGGCGATCGTATCAGTCCAATGATGTTTAGTAATCCTTACGCGCAAGTTCCCGCACAGTGCTATATCGAAACCGCTGCAGGCACGCAAAATGCCTGTCTGTTCTGTCATACCAATGGCGTATGGGCGCAAGGCATGGGCAATAACAACCCGCAAGCAGGCGCGTTTGCCGATATTGGCAATTTTCAGCGCGAATACAGCTTCGCCCCCTACGATAGCAATACACCATTGGCAACCATCAACCGTTGGGAAAACACCCTGTTTCCCGAAAAATTAGCTGCCCATGTTGCCAGCCTAGGGCTAGAACCCCAAGCATGGGATATGCAGGCTTATATTCGTCAAGACAACTGGCAAGCGGCTTACAACCAGCGTCCACTTAAAACCACCGCATGGGATAGCGGTACGGATTCGCCCTTTCGTTTACTACCAGCGCTCGACCCCAGTGACTTACCAGCACAATCTGATGGCTTTGTACGCACCAGCCGCAACGAAAACAGCTTCTTTACCGATAGCGCGGGCATGAACACAGGATGGCGTGCCATTAATTTTATGCCCTACGGTATTTTTAGCCCGCAAACGGGTTCTGTGTCGGGCATTTATATCCGTTTACCCGTTGCCTTTATGCAAGACGAAAATAAGCAGTTTTCAGTGTCCACCTACAGCCAAAATCTCGACCTACTGGCTAAAGTGGTACAAAATCGTTTGAGCGATTCGGATGGTAAAACCTATCGCGGTGCGGCAAACAATATTGCCCTCGAAAAAGGCGTTTACCCTGTTGGCACCGAGTTTGCCCATCCGCTGCATTATGTCGATGTCGAAGCAGATGGCAGCAACCAGCAGATTAGCCGTTTCACAGGCACACGCAGTCAGCGTGTTAAAGAAGTGCGCTATATGATCAAATGGGAAGCATACAACCCGAACGGACATCGTCCAACGGCTGGAGCAGACCCGACGAGCATTTTAGGTAATGATCGTCAAGGCTGGGTCGATAACGGTGCTGGTTGGTATTTGGTTGGCTTTATAGAAGATGCCAAAGGCGATTTGCGCCCACAACAGCGCGAAGAACTGATGCAGTGTATTGGTTGCCATTCTGGCGTGCGCGAAACCGAATTTCCTACCTTTACCAGTGGCGCTGGCAACACGGTTGACAGTACTTGGTCATTTCCACGTCAACTCCCCAACAGTCAAGGATGGCAAGAAATGAACTACCTCGGCTATGTTGCAGGAAAAGGTACGACCATTGCTGAACCACTCAATCGCGATCAAAACAAAGGCGAATACCGCTTATTTTTAGAGCATGTTGTTGGCGCAAATCTGTATGGTCAAATGCCGAGCAGTATCGAAAGCTATTTAAGTCAAACCATCAGCAGCAAAAATAGCTATTCGGGTAATTGGCAAGCCATCGACACCAGCAGCGCACAAGCCTATCACGACAATCAAAAACTGCGTCAGAAGTTATTACGCGAGTTTACCGCCAAAGGCGGCTACAAGGATACTCAAGGGCATATTAACGCTGAACTCTTCTACCCGCCCAAAGCCGATGCTTTGGCTGGTGCAGCAGGTTATCGTCAGGTAGTGGCTACGCAAAGCTATACCAAGGGCAAAGATGTGTTTCCACATACACCGCACACCCTTAAAGCGTTGCGCCCAGAAAACGAGCAGCCTAAAAAGTTAGATGGTACAAGCTACCTGTTTAACGAGGTGATTACTGAGCGCAGTATTGAGCAGGGCAACCCGTCAAGCGTGACCTATCGTGCTGGGGATAGCCTGACTGAAATTGATATTGAATTACCCTTTGCGCAAGGTGGTAATTATTTACCCAATTACACACCATTTGTGAAATAGCAGAAGATTGGCGCTCATGTCATGATTTGGTCACATAACTGCCATCTATTTGTCATATTTGAGCGTCAAAATGTATTTGTTGATTAATTAAAAAGGTGTTCTCTTGTGAAAAAAATGATTCTGGCTGCGCTGGCTGCAGCAACTTTGGCAGGCTGTGCTTCGACACCCAGCCAATTTACCAACGCTAAAGATGAATATGATGCCACGAATGACTTTTATATGGGCTTTTACGAAAAACGTACGTACATTTTTGACGATGCCAAGGTTTGGTCTGAGTTTGTTCAATTTGGTGAGCCTACATTCCGTAATACTAAAATTGGCGAAGCGGCAAAAGGTGGCACACTGGTTGTTGGTATGACCAAAGATCAAGCCAAAGCAATGGAAAAAGGTACTAAGCCCTATTTTGCAGCGTTAGAAGTCTACAATGGCAAGTTGTCATTAGCAGACGAAATGTACGCTGAAGTATTCGACGGCAACAATTACATGGTATTCACTGACATGAAAAACCTACGCAACTATTTGGTTAACGTTCAGGTATCTGGTTATACCGATACTGCTGCTGGTCCAAATGGTCGTAATGTGATTTATGCAGGCGCTTCGGCAAAGCCAGTGGCTTTGGTTGAGAAGTTTAAGAAAGCACACAGCAAAGCAGAAAAAGTATCTGCTATGCACTAAAATCGAGCTGGCTCGATAAAGAAAACGCATCTCACAAGGATGCGTTTTTTTGTTTCTGCGCTACTTGAACACGCAACTTTTCACGTACCAAATCGGCTCGCTTTTTAGGCGACTGAGCTGCTATGGCAAAGAAAGAACGGAGGATTCAGTGGCATCTTTCGATGAAATACCTGCGACAGAAGGCGTGTCATCGACACGAGGCTGGCGCAAAAACGCAGCACACAATAGCCATAATGCATAGAACACAATGCACAGCTCAAGATTCACGGGGTAATGTTGTGACTCTGTTCGACCATATCATGCCAAGCCTTAGAAATGGACAGATGCGCTGCTTCTGCTAGTCCATTACGATTGAATGAAGCAGCATCGATTGATGGCAATAAAACAACTTGCGCCACCAGCTGCTTTTGAGCCAATAGATGCGTTAAACTTTGTACAAATGTTTGCTCGCCGATATACGCCAAATCGGATCTGGGTTTAACCTGTGTATCGTGATACATGACTGCCACAGGCGCGATTGCTGCCCCTAAGCTTACAGGCAGTGAAAACAAACGCGCATGGAATTTAAGGGGCGCGCTCGCACTGGATGTTCCTTCTGGAAAAAACAACACACGATCACCTAAGCCAACCCAATGTTTGAGTTGTTCGGTTGCAACCCCTACCTCGCTCGCGCCACGACGGATAAACACAGTCCCCAAACGTTTGGCAAACCAACCGATTAATGGCCATTCTGCCACGTCTGACTTCGATAAAAACCGACTGGGCGCAATGCTCATTAAGACAAGAATATCTAACCAAGAAATATGATTAGCAACCCAAATGGGCGCTTCTTGAACCTGACCGTAAACCGACAACCTGACACCTAACACGGATAATAGCCTAGTAGACCACCAACGCAAAACCTTAATCTGCATGGGCGAATAACCCGTTTGCGTATTAAAGCGCAACAGCAGCAACACCAGCAAAACACCCCACAGCAACCAAATGGCGACGGCAAGCAAACGCCATGCAACGCGAAATGCTGTGCTCATCAGGCAGCCAAAGCGTAACCTGTATTGGCTGGCATCATTGCGGGCACAGCGGCACGTTGTAAAAAGTGACGAACATAACGCGGACTTAAATCTTTCACATCCAGCAAAATAAAGAAATCTGCCACACCAAACTCAGCATCTAAGCAAGGCTCACCACACACCTTTGCACCCAAACGCAAATAAGCTTTGAGTAAGGGCGGCCAAAAAATATCCAACTTTTCGACTGGTGGTAACGCTGGCATGGGCGCTCTGGGCGCAACACGGCGTGTCGCCTCTGTCAATAATTGTTTGTCTTGCAAGTGTTGGCGAATGGCAGCGACTTGTACCCCACCGTCAGCAATACTGACACTGGCGCAGCCCATTAAAAAATCGAAGCCGTGTGTGAGCATATACTCTGCCAGACCAGACCACAACACACTGATCGTTGTACCATTGCGATAAGCATAGTGTACACACGTACGCCCGATTTCCATCACGCGACCTTGCAAACGACGAATCTGCGTCAAATCAAACTCATGATCAGAATAATAATAACCACCCACTTCCTGCGCGACCACATCAGTTAAAATGCGCGTGCAAGCAACAACCTGCCCCGTGTGTAAGTCTTCAACCAGTAAATGATCACAGACCTCGTCAAAGCCATCTTTGTCTAATCCCAAATGCGAGTTTGGTAGACTAGCGCCCATTTCTTCGGCAAAGATTTCGTATCGCAAGCGCTGACAGGCCAAAATATCTTCTGCTGAAACGGCTAAACGAACGTGTAATTCTGATTCGCTCATTGATCTGTGCTCCTATGTTTGAATAAGCACAGTTTAGATAATGGATATGAAAAACAAGTGACCGAGGCGTTACGGTTATGTGTCAGTTAGATTGCGCTTTAATGACAAGGGGACTTCTAATAACCTACCTTTCGTCATCCTCGCGTAGGCGGGGATCCATGAAATCAATGAGATAGATTCCCGCTTTCGCGGGAATGACGGGTTTTTAGATGTGCCCAACGTATAAGCGGTTCGGAGTAGTTTTCACACAGTCTCAAGTGGGGTTTTTAGCGCTGCCCGACAGGACGAACCGCAATCCTGTATCAAATTAAATGCCACGAGTTTCCAACAACCGACTTTGCGTGTTTTTTTGCCTTGCTTGCCAACTGCGCCAGTTGATGCTCGTATTGAAACTGATTCGCTGCAACATCAATCACACCAACCGATAACGACATCAGTGAAAAAAAACTGAGTTGGTTGTGCCGATCTACACCCTCAAAACCGCCACGCTCGATTTGATCGGATTCATACCAGTTCGGCAAGTGATCGTTAAAAGCATCAAAGACCGTGAGCAAACGCTGCTGCCAATCATCAATCGACCAAAGCAGAATAAAATCATCACCGCCAATATGCCCTAAAAACTCATCATGACGCACATAACGCCTGAGAATTTGCGCCAAAGCGCCCAGAACAAGATCACCTTTTTCGTAACCATAAAAATCGTTGTACGCTTTAAAGTGATCTAAATCAAAATATAAGGCGACAAAAGGCATTTGCTCAACAATACGAGACTGAATCGCATTTTGAATGGCTTTATTACCAGGTAATCCTGTTAATGGATTGGCTTCTTGGGCTAACACAATTTTAACTTCGGTAATGGCTCGCAACACATCAACAAAGTAGCCTAACCCGAGATAACAGCCATTATCGGTAATGGCAAAAACACCCTGAGCATCACTGGCGCTACGCTGCGTAATCATTTTAGAAATAATCTCTAATGGGGTATTGGCACTGACCACAAGGTTACGCTGATCGAGAAAACGCGCTATTGGCTTTTTCGCATTCAGCTCTCGACCAAAGCGCGACGAGAACAAATCGGTTAGCGTTCGTCGCTCAACCAAACCAATGACCTGATTTTGACTCACCACCGCCATTGCAGAGAGATTATCGTGCTGCAAAAACAGCTCGACTGCCTGAGCTACCGTCAAGTAAGCCTGCAAAACTGGTTCTTTTTTGGCAATGTCTTTAGCATAACGCGCAACCACTTCTGGCACAAAAAGCGATGCTTTGATCTTAGGCGACCACGAAATATGCTTTTCTGGCTGGGCAATCGGACGCGCAAAAAAATACCCCTGCCCTAACGAAATGCCTATTTCACACAGTAGCTCAACCACAGACTCAGTTTCAACGCCTTCAGCAATCACACGCGTACCGACACTAACGGCCAGTTCGCTGATAATTTTAACAAAGTGATAACGGTTATCCTGGCGCGTTAGGGTAGAAATGAAATGCTTGTCGAGTTTAACGTAATTTGGCTTAATTTCCGACCACAGACGCAAGCTGCTATTGCCTTCTCCCAAGTCATCGAGCGCAACCGTAAAGCCCATATTGCGATAATGATTCACCGCATCAAATAACAGCTGATAGTCATCAATCGGTTGATGCTCTGTAATTTCAATCACAATGCGACTGGCATCAAAATGCAATTGTTCAATCAGGCGCATGGTCTCGCCCGATTTAAAATGCGGATCGAGCAAATTCATTGGTGATAAATTTAAAAACAACCGTCCTGGCAAGTCCTGACGAATAAAGCCTTCAATCGCTTTATTCCGTGCAATCGACTCGAGTTCAAATAAACGAGAAACTGACTCGGCAGCAGCAAACAAATCTAAGGGCGCAGCTAAACGAGAGCCTTCAGGCCCTCTTAATAATGCCTCGTAACCATGAATAGAACCATCGGACAAGCAAATAATGGGCTGATAAACGCAATAAACAGCGCTTTGATCAATAATATCATGCACAAATCGGCTTAAATCATTGGGTGGCACGCTAGGCGTAGGAACAACGAAACCTGTCATCATAAAATAGCACCCGTAGCATGAAAGCTTGTCTTTTAAGGATTGAATAGAAATTGTAAGTTTCTATCATGACAATTTTATGAAACGACGCTATTATTATCATGATCATCTTGCATACATTCTGCACCTGTAACATCGCGACGATAACGCAATAAGGCTAATCGTCCATCGAGATGTTCGACCAATGCGGTGCAAGACTCGACCCAGTCTCCACAATTACAATAAACCAGTTCATCCATAACCCGCATTTCGGCATGATGAATATGACCACAGACAACCCCATCCATTCCTTTTTTCTTCGCATCACGAATCAATAAACTTTCATATTCGTGCACGTACATAACCGCGCGTTTAACCCGATGTTTTAAATAGGCGGACAAAGACCAATAACCAAAACCGAAACGCTGACGCGCTTTGTTAAACCAGCGATTGACGTGCAGCATACTCTCGTAAGCCCAATCACCCAATAGCGCTAACCAACGATGACAGGTAACCACGCCATCGTAGGCATCACCATGCAATATCCACAAACGCTCGCCCGTTACTGTTACATGCTCTGCCTCATCGCATAGCTCAATATTACCAAAATTGATACCCGAATAACGACGCAAAAACTCATCATGATTACCCGTCACATAAACAATACGACTGCCGCGCTTGGCTTTGGTAAACAAGCGCCGAATCACATCGGTATGACTTTGTGGCCAAAAATGACGTTTTTTTAAGCGCCAACCGTCAACAATATCACCCACCAAATAAAAGACAGGCGCGTGATGAAACTTCAAAAATTCAGCCAATGCTTCTGCCTGACACCCTTTAGACCCAAGATGAACATCGGAGATAAAAATAGCACGGTACTGACGATGAACGCCATCCGCCAACTCATCAACTGGCATCCATTCAGGATCAGAAGCGCTTTCCGACAATAAGGTCTGCATTAAGGCTTCCGTCATCATTTACAAGCCCTGTTTAGCCAAAAAAGAGGGCACGGTTTTACCCATCATCCACGCGGTTAGGCGCATCGACTGGCTTTGCCAAATCGGTAAATGACGACCATAAAAAGCGTGCCATTCTAGCACCGCTTTACCACCACGCATTTTTTTAAAGGTTGCAGAGCCTGCCCCCAGATTCAAGAACAAATCGCGCTCTAATGCCAACGCCATCACCTGACTCATCAACAAGCGATACAATCCCATCGTTTGTGGCAAGCTTGTGTCATACCCCAGCATCGGTGTTGTCATGGTTCGCTCGTCTGCAAAGACCCCAATGAAAGCAATCAAGTTACCAGCTTCATCTCGAAACCCATAAAAAGACAACCACTGATGCGCAATGGCTTGCTTGAAATAATCACTGGTATATTCGGCATTCCAACGAGAATGTTTGTCTAAATAGAGCTGCGCGTATAATCTTGCCATTGCATCCGCATCTTGTACCGTAAAGGCATTAGGGTGAACAAGCTGCAAAGATGTTGTGCGCAATAACTTCTGGTCAATTTGATTATTACGTCTATTTGCCCAACTTGCCGCATCTTTGGGATCAAAAACATACACCTGACGACTAGGCCACAATTGCCAACCATTCGCCAAGACATTCGACATTAACAAAGCATCACTCACTTCATTCAAGGTGCGCATCCATAAGGGTCGATCATCGAACGCATTAACCAGTGTATCTGTCAACAAAGACACTTTATCTTGTGACCATTTGGGGTACAAATGCGTTGACACGCCCCAAGCATTGACACTCACCGAGCGATCCAAGCCTAATGTCGACATCCAAGGTTCTGCAACTGCCAATGCACGCGCTGCCCAACGTTTATTCTGTTCATCTTGCAACACGTCTAGCTCGTCGCGGGCATAATCAATGTACCCATGCTGGGGCGATGCCAGATAAGTCTGACTGTCTGTCACAGAACCAACCGATAACGGAATCCAAGCCTGCTCTAGTTTCAGCAAGGCTGGCTGTGCGTTCCAGTTTGAAATCAAATCGGATTGCTGTGTTTTCACCCAGCTCGCACTTTTTTCTTGATAATCGATTAGCGCCAATCGTTCACCAGAAAACACGCGTGCATAACGAGAAATACCATCGTTAAAGGGTACGGGTATAGATAAAACATCCGCCATAAATTGCCGACCGATCTTCATGCCAAAATTGTTCATTGCGTGTTGTATCCGTTTTCCAATGTGCTAATAAGTGGTTAGGTAGTAAGGCTTCTAAGGGAGACTCACGTCCAGCTGCACGAAAAATGACCCGCGCCCCCGTTTTCGCTGTACGGTTAACCTCGACCCACAAGGCAGTAAGTTGTTCAGACGACATCCAATCTTGTGCATCTAAAAAGACATATCCATCGATGCTATTAGCAGACCGTAACGCCAAGTAATCAGTTACCGATTGATGATGAATCGTCACCTTATCCATCGCCTGTTGTACGGACGCATAATGCGCTTTCTGCAAATACAAAGGCAAAGCAGCTTGATTATCAGCATCGAAACGACGCGCAAAGGCTTGCCATGCAAAGTAATTGGTATCCAAATCGTAATCACAAGCCAAATGACGGAAGCGTGCTTTTAACACCTCTGCCATATGTTCGGCATCACCTTTAAGCACGTCGTACTGACGGGGCGGAATCCCTAAGCCATACAACACCCACAGCTGAGAACTGAGCCAGCGCACGGTTCGGGTATCAAACAGAGGGGCGATTTTTTCATCGAAAATTTGCGCCGCTTCTTCACGACTTTTTGCTTGCATCATCACCGACAAGTCATACCCTAACCGACGCGATAACCAATGACCGAAACCGATAAAGCGACCCAATAAACCCTGTTGATAAAAACCTGTGCTAAACCAACGATGGCGACCACTGCTATGATTTGACTGCCAATACGCTTGCGCATAATCGGGTAGGTGTCGCATTAAGTTATCTAACAATAAGGCATTGCCCGCTTGATCTGCACGAGCAAACAACTGATGAAAGGCCTCGTAGGGTAAACGATGTGCTGCCACTTGTTTTAATGCCAGCAACGACAAATGCGCTTCGTTTAAATCGACAGCAGCAATATGAGCTGGATTGTGTGATAAATACGATAAAATATTACAACCGCCCGACGTCAGACAAACAAGGTTTTGACCTTCGATATTACCGAGCGCATGCAAATCAGAAACGGGATCTTCCCAGATTAACGGATAAACCAACTGATCAAACCAGCGTACAAACACCTTATCCCAGAAGCTTCTGCCTTCTTTCTGTGATGTATCGGAAGATAAGCCAACAGCCTTGTTTAATAAAACTTTGCTCGACATACAGTTCTCATTAATACCATTACAATAACTCAAAGATTAACGGTGAAATATATCGAATAGATGACAAAAGCGTGACAGAAATATGAACGTCTCAAAGATAACAACATAACCGAACAATCAAAAAATCGGCTATCATTGCGCTCTAAAACAAATAAGGAAATACTCATGATTAATTTCTTCCGCAACCTTTGGTTTCGCGATCCATCGGAACCCATTACCTATATTAACGAAACGGCCGTACGTATTCGCGCGGGTTTCTTATTGGCAATTCCGTTGTATATGGGACTGACCCTATTTGATGTGGGCTATGGCTCGCATTGGATTGTCGACGGTAATACGGCTGCTGACTCGGGCGATACTGACTTTGATGGTCATATCGTTTATACCGCCGAGATGATTCGCCGCACATATGACTACACTGCCCAAACGCTCGTGCTGTTTTATGGTCTGTTCGAAATGATTGCGGGCATGTTTGTCAGCACATCGCGTTTGTCTCCGACAATATGGCTAGCAAGTTACCTCAGCCGCAGTCAGCCCGAAATCTGGAAGCCACTAAACCCTAAGCGCATGGCCTGGGCAATTGGGGCGAGTATGATTACCATTTGTCTTATTTTCTTTAATCCTGTTCCCGTTGCCCACGTTATCAACGACCTATTCGGTGCAGAACTTCCCACAGAAGAAAGCTTTATGCCCTTCTGGATTCCTGTTTATGGTGTCTGGATTTGTATCGGTTTTATGTGGGCAGAAGTTACGTTAGGGTTTTGTGTTGGCTGCAAGCTGCATGCCCTACTCGTCAAGCTGGGTATCTTTAAAGAAGAATGCGATGCCTGTAACAACATCGACTGGGATGCAATCGCAAAACGTGCTGCTGCCAAACAAGCACAGCAAAAAGCCGATCAACAGGATTAACAGACAAGGGTTAGGAACATCATGAACAACGTGACCACATTTCTATTCGAAGACCTTGATATTCGTGGACGCTTTGTCCGCC
Organism: Thiomicrospira cyclica; assembly: GCA_022736205.1. Lineage (GTDB taxonomy): Bacteria > Pseudomonadota > Gammaproteobacteria > Thiomicrospirales > Thiomicrospiraceae. Next base: position 3,111 of record DZAT01000028.1, on the reverse strand, counting down.
TCGATACGCAATGGCACGACTGGATCAACAACAGACACTACACACCTGCTGCAACGCAGCTGTTAGGGCAATGTGTCGCTTTTCTGGCGCTGGTTGGTGCCGATGTTAAAACATTGGGCAAATTAACACTGCAGTTACGCGGTACTGGCAAGGTCAAAACCTTGGTTGTACAATGCCAGATTGATGAACTGGATCTAAAACTACGTGGCATGATTGATGCGCCACAGCTACAAACAGAAGACACGTTAAACGATGCTTTTTTAGGCGGTGATCTTGCCTTCACCTTACACAACACCATGACGCAAACCGATTATCAAAGCATCGTTGCCATATTGGGTGACGACATCGAAGCCGTATTAGCGAACTATCTGAGTCAATCGGTACAGCAACCCACACGCATCTGGTTGCGTGCTGATGGCAAACAGGTTAGCGGTTTGATTCTCGAAAAAATGCCTAATAGCGACCTTAAAGATAGCGATGGCTGGCAACGCGTGAACCATCTTGCCGATACCCTAACCGATGCTGAGTTAACTCAGCTCTCTATTCATACCCTATTGCATCGCCTATTTCACGAAGAAATTGTGAGCATTTACCAACCCTTGCCGCTACAACACCACTGCCCCGATGAGCGAGTGCGTGTTGCAGAAGTGGTGAAGTCACTGGGTAAAACAGAATGCGATCAAATGCTTGCCACACAAGCGGGTCGCATTATCATTCACAACGAAATCTGCGATCGGAGTTATGTGTTTACAGAAAAAGACATCGCACAATTTTTTGCGCAGCCCATCTTGCATTAATGGGGCGGATAAGATAAGCTGAAAATGTTAGATAACCACGACAAGTGGGAGGAGCATAAAATGAACATACAAAATAGTTACGGCAGTATGTATACACCATCGCAAGGTGTTCAATCTGCCATCAGTGAGCAAAAAACACCGCAAGAAAGCAGCACTGCCCTAGCGACGCAAACACGTTCTCAAGAACGCATCCAAGGTGCTAACGAAACACAAACTCAAAAGCGTGTGGATGCTCGAGAGCAAACTCAATCAGCAAACAACTCAGCGGCAACCAACCCGTTCGAGCAATATCAACGCACGGGCAGTTTAAGCGTTTACGCCTAAAATGATCCATGCGATACAAAAAAACCAACAGCAATGTTGGTTTTTTTGTATGAACGAGACAAACATGACCATAAAATAACGGGAACTTCTAATAACCTACAAGGATTGGGTGGCTTGGGGAAGGCGTGCCCATAGCCTACGCCTATGAGCGCATAAATGGCATTTTACCCATCGCCCCACCAGCCATGCCACGCATCATGTTTTTCATGCCACCTTTTTTCATGCTCTTCATCATTTTTTGCATTTCTTCGAACTGCTTAATCAAACGATTTAACTCTGGCACACTGGTACCAGAACCCAGCGCAATACGACGCTTGCGCGACCCTTTGATAATACTCGGGTGACGACGCTCTTGTAGCGTCATCGAATTAATCATCGCTTCGATGCGCTTAAACTGCTTTTCGCCCTGAGCTGCATCGACTTTTTGCGCCATACCACTCATACCTGGGAGCTTATCCAGCAAGGAAAAAACGCCGCCCATTTTTTGAATTTGTTGCAGTTGCGACTTAAAGTCTTCGAAGGTAAAGCCTTCACCTTCTTGCAAACGCTTAGCCAGTTTTTCAGCTTCAACACGGTCAACTTTTTGTTCGACTTGTTCAATTAAGCTAAGTACGTCGCCCATACCCAAAATACGCGATGCCATGCGTTCGGGATGAAACGGTTCCAAGGCATCAAGTTTTTCGCCTGCACCCAAAAACTTAATCGGCTTGCCTGTTAGCTCGCGCAACGACAAGGCCGCACCACCACGCGCATCGCCATCCGTCTTAGTTAAAATGACACCTGTTAGCGGCAAAGCTTCGTTAAAGGCTTTAGCAGTACGCGCCGCATCTTGCCCTGTCATGGCATCGACAACAAACAAGGTTTCGATGGGGTTAATGGCGGCATGAATGGCCTTAGCCTCTTCCATCATCTCGCTGTCAATGTGCAAACGACCCGCCGTATCAACAATCAGCACATCGTAGAACTGCTTACGTGCGACCTCGACGGCAGCTAAAGCAATATCAACGGGCTTTTGTTGTGCGGTTGAAGGGTGAAAGCTCGCCCCCACTTGCTGCGCGACCGTTTGTAACTGCGAAATCGCAGCGGGGCGATACACGTCAGCAGAAACGACCAATACTTTTTTCTTTTCACGCTCTTTTAGATAGCGTGCCAACTTACCTACGGTGGTGGTTTTACCCGCCCCCTGCAAACCCGCCATTAAAATAATCGCTGGCGGTGCAACATTCAGTTTTAAGCCATCATTGGCTTCGCCCATTACGGCTGTAAGCTCGTCTTTAACGATTTTAATGAACGCTTGTCCAGGGGTTAAGCTTAAAGAAACTTCTTGCCCAACCGCACGTGTTTGCACCCGATCAACAAACAACTTAATGACTTCTAAAGCAACGTCTGCCTCTAACAAAGCACGACGTACCTCACGCAAAGCGTCCTTGACGTTCTCCTCGGTGAGTCGTCCTTGCCCACGAATTGACTTTAGGGTACGTTGTAAGCGTTCACTTAAATTTTCAAACACGATGATTCCTTCTTTGTACACGATAGGGCACCGCTAAAAACCTCACTTCGTGGCATTTTTAGCGCTCCCACTTGTGAATTTAACTTAAAATCTGACCCACCAAATCGCAGCCCTTACTAAAATCAGCAGCAGCCAACATCTTACCGCCTGCTCGCTGCAAGCTATGCAGACAAAGCACGCCATCGCCCGTTACGACCAATAAACCTTGCGTGTCTAAACCGAGCACCGTACCAACGGGTGAGTTGGTGTCGTGGCTAATGGCATGCGCCATGCCAATTTTGAGCGTCTGCTCGCCCCAAGTACAAAAACTGCCAGGCCAAGGCGCAAAGGCGCGAATTTTACGTGCACTCACCTCGGCTGGTTGAGACCAATCGATTTTACCTTCTTCTTTTTTGAGCTTGTGGGCGTAAGTAATGCCTTCCGTCGGTTGCTTGTGCGCACGCGCTAAATAGTCAGGTAAATTCGATAAGACTTGCAACA
>DZAT01000169.1 GCA_022736205.1 Thiomicrospira cyclica | reverse complement strand
ACTCGACATCGAGCACACCGACAATCTCTGACATGCGCTTTTCGGCACCCCAAAAACAGCCCATACCCAGTACAATCGATTCCGACTGAGCCGCTTGCGCCGCCTGCGTCGTTACTGACATCAGCATCATGAACCCCCCTAAAAAAACGGCAAATAATTGCGATACTAGCTTCATATCATACACCCTTTTTTAATCAAAAATAATTTCGGACAAAAGACGATGGCTCATCCAACGAGAAAACCAAAAGCTCACTCGACTCGCTTGACCATCATCTGGCTGTTCGGACAAAACAGCAGCTAATGCCGCTCCCAATACCTGCCCCGCGAGCAGTCTTTCAAAAAGTGCGAACTCCAACCCCTCCATTTCCAAACGCCAAAGCGTGTCATTGTCTCTAAATACCAGCAACCTGTTGATACTTAGCTCAAAAGACGGTTCCGCTGCTCTCTCATCCATCACGCACTGATAATAATCATTGACCATATGCTCAGACGACAAACACATTAGTGCTTTCCTAAACACAAGAGTCGATGCCATCAAGGTAGACTCTGTTAGGTGCATTAACGAGTCGACAGTGAGCACCTCACTTTCTGGCGCATCAAACACACGTAAAATGGTTGCTTCTAGGGTGCTTAGCTCAAAAACGAAGTGGTTTTCGGGCATTTTTTTAGACACAAAATCGGGCAACCCTAGTGAGAATCGGGCGATATTGTAATGCGCCGAACGGCAGGTTTGAATGTATTGCCATAGTAACGCTTCGAAAGCATCATCACCCAAATAGTGTTTGAGGGCGGGATAATCTTCGTAAACCACATCAAATAGACGGTATTTGTAAGCGTTAATATAAACCCCTAATTGCGCTTGTTGGGGGAAGTTATCTTTGGGTTTGATACGTTGATTGAGCAGTGCATTATCGGTATTTTCGACAAAAATGGCTTGTTGTAACCACTGTTGTTCGTCGAGTAGGGTTGGCGAACTATTTGATGGTGACTGACTGCTAGAGTGCGTAAATGTTGGCAGAATCAAACTGTTAATGGCGGGAGACGCTGCGATGCGTTTCGCTTTTTCTAACTCTGCATAAAGCACAGGAAACTCAGGAATATCATCATCCCACTCAATCATGGTATTGGGCAGGTGTTGGCACTGATTCACAACATAACGATATAACTGCCAGACATCGTCAATGACGGGACCATTGTGCGTATCAATCATGTGTGTGTCATGATTTTCGTGACCCGCCAAATGCACTTGCACGACACGATTTAATGGCATCGAATCGATATAAGATTTAGGGTCTAGCCGATGGTTATAACAACTGACATAGACATTATTCACATCTAATAAGAGCCAACACCCCGATTCTTCGACCATGCGTGCCATAAATTCGGCTTCAGGCATACTGGAGCTATTAAACTCTAAATAAGTCGACGGGTTTTCTAACGCAATCGGACGACCTAAGAAATCCTGCACTTGCGCAATACGCTTCACAATGTATTTCAAAGAAGCTTCTGTATAAGGCACAGGCAATAAATCATGCACGTGACGATGCGCAACGCCCGTCCAGCAAAGATGATCAGAAATCCAAGCAGGATTGACCCAATCCATGAGTTTTTTAAGTTGACGCAAAT
>DZAT01000168.1 GCA_022736205.1 Thiomicrospira cyclica | reverse complement strand
ACCCAAGCCTTTAACTTTTTCCATCAGAATGACATTCATTGCCTGTTCCTCTTTTAGGAATGTGAATCTGGCACAAATTTACTGCGCCAGTGTGTCCAATTTTCCATCCAACCCAACGAGGCTACCAGCACAATCATATGCGGTAACACACCCAATAAAATATAAATCAGAATTAACCAACCCTTACCCGTTCCGCGCACCTGAACCCATTGGTGTAAGACCGCTAAACCCTGCAGCATAAATGCCACCATAAGCAAACCCAGCAAATCTTGAAACAACAATTGTTCGGGCAAAAACAGCACCACAACAAACAGTAACGCCAGCAACCAAGCCAAACGCGATCCTAAATTCAGTTGTCGAAACTGTTCTCCTAAAGAGCCTGCATCATATAGATTTGTCTGCCACCAACGACCGAGAAACAACATTCCCAGCCAAACAACATACAAACCCATAAAAACCAGCATGGTTAGTATTTTTGGCATCTGTTCGAGCAATAAAACACTGGCTTCAGAATCGATAACGATTCCCTCTGCCTGCCATACACTCAACATTTGCTGCAAAAACCCAGTCCACGTATTTTCTGGCGAACCTAATAGTGCATAAACCACAACTAGACCAGCCAACAAAATACTGGTAGCAACCTGAATCGTTAGCGATAATGATCGGGTTTTACCCAACACGACCGCCAAAACAAAAGCAGGCAACCAAAACTCAGCAGCGCTTAATAAAAAGGCATTAATCGAACCTAATACCAAGCTCGCCAAACCACCCCCTAACAGAGTAACTGACAAAGCCCGAATGCCAGGCTGCAAACCAGCAGCCAAGGTTACCAGAACAATTAAGGCACCTGATAAAAGCCCAACAGGTGAAAGAACAAGGGTTGCTGCTCCTAGCATAAACGCCCACATCAAAGCCCGATTGGGGCTTTGCATTATCGCTTTAGCTAAAAACAACATGGTTAATTTACTGACCTAACAATTATTCGTGTTGGTCTGTGAATGGTAATAACGATAAATAACGCGCACGCTTGATTGCTGACGCAAGTTGACGCTGGTAGCGTGCACTTGTACCAGTAATACGGCTAGGAACAATCTTACCTGTTTCGGTAATAAAGCCCTTGAGCATAGCAACATCTTTGTAATCGATTTCTTTTACATCTTCAGCTGTAAATTTACAAACTTTTTTACGATAAAAACGTGCCATTTAATTACTCCTCGCCACGACGATCGTTACGATCATAATCAGGACGTTCACGACGTTCGCTTGTTTCACGACGCATCATTGGCGACTCTTCAGTCACCGCTGCATCGCGTTGCATAATCATGTTACGCAGCACTGCATCGTTGTAATAGAAAGAATTGTCTAATTCAGCCACAACATCCGTGCCACATTCGATGTTCATCAAAATGTAATGCGCTTTGTATGCTTTTTTGATTGGGTAAGCCAATTGACGGCGACCCCAATCTTCTAGACGATGAATTTTGCCGCCCTTACCTTCAATTAAGGTACGGTAACGGTCTACCATAGAGGTTACTTGTTCGCTCTGATCAGGGTGAACAAGAAACACAACTTCATAATGACGCATGAATGCTCCTTATGGATCAATGTAAAGTTACATGAGCCAGCG
>DZAT01000079.1 GCA_022736205.1 Thiomicrospira cyclica | reverse complement strand
ATGAAAAAACACATTCAGCACCAAGTTCACTAAATGGAATGCGAATACCACCAATACCAGCAAATAAATCAATGAATTTATAACCCGTTAAATCGAGCTGACGATGATTCGTTATCTCTGAAAGATCATAGCTATCGTCAATTAAATCAGATTGGAACATATTTTTACAGTGCCCTTAGGTTGTATTTAATGCTAAAATTCGCGTTGGCTCGCTTGGTTTCTGTACCAAAGGCGACAGCATACTCTAATGCCATTTGCGAAATGGGATAGCCTAACTCGTCAATCAAAACCATTAAATACAACTGACGCACCACTTCTTCAGGGGTCAGCTTAATTTCTTTTGTGCCATTATCTCGCACCAAACAGGTAATATAAGGTGTCGTTTTACCCTTGCTTTCTTTAGTTATGATGCGCTTTTCGAGCTGTTCAATTTGTGCTGGCTTAAACTGCGTGAGCTTGTAATCACTGTCTTTAAGTAGGGTAGCAAGGGTAAGAGACATAATTTTTCCTTAATGCAGATGTATTATTTGATTGGCTATTTTAATCGAAACAATCGCCTCAACGTATCACTTTCTATGTCCATCAACCGAACAGCGACCATCTTCGCAACCACCGCCACCATTAGGAAAAGCGCGTTTAAGCAAGCGCACCAAAGTCAAAACGCCTAACGCCGCAACACTCGAAATACCGATCCATTCGATTTGATAACTTTCGTCGTAAGTCAAATCAAGCATTGCTTTAATGTTCTCGGGCAAAACCAGTGCCAGCGCGGCCAAGACGGTCACACCAACGATTTGCCAGTACCAGCTCTTATCCCACAAGCTCCCCAAAGCATAGCGCAATCCTATCCATAATTTTAGCTTAGGTGGCAGTGGCGCATAATAAGGTAAACGACTGTGCAAAAAAACCTCCAACCCTAACCACAGCAGAATATAGGGCGCAGTATCAAACAATAAACCAATAAAATTTAACCAAAATGCTGATAACATAGTCACTCAATCGTACAAAAATAGATGGTAATAATCATAACATGGTAAGCCGATGACACTCACAGAATTACGCTATCTCATCGCACTACACCAACACCAACACTTCGCCCGTGCAGCCGATAGCTGTCACGTGACACAATCTACGCTGTCGGCGGGCATTAAACATCTCGAAGACAGTCTGGGCGTCACCTTGGTTGAGCGCAATCGTCAGTTTATGCGCTTCACACCAGTCGGTGAAACGGTGGTGAATCATGCACAAGACATACTATCTCGTGCCGATGACTTACTCGCCCTCGTTAAAACCAACGACCCAATGCAAGGCGAGTTATCGCTGGGTATTATTTACACCATCGCACCCTACTTATTACCGCAGCTTATTTTTCCTTGGCGCGAAGCCGCACCGCTCGCCCCATTGCGTTTAACGGAAGGCTTTACGCACGAACTGATTGCCAAACTTAATTCGGGCGAATTAGATGCCGCCATTATTGCCCTACCCTTTGCAGGAACCGACGATTTTACCGCATGGCAACTGTATCGAGAGTCCTTTTCGACTGTTGTCCCTAGTCAACACCCGCTTGCTAGTAAGTCGCAACTGAGCTTAACGGATATTCAAGCAGAACCCTTGCTGATTTTAGGACAAGGGCATTGTTTTCGCGATCATGCCTTAGCCGCTTTCCCGAACAACACGCAACACCCGTGGCAAGCGCTCATCGAAGGTAGCTCGCTCGAAACCTTACGAGCCATGGTGGCAGGCGGCATGGGTATTACGCTCTTACCCGACTTAGCCGCCAAGCAACCTTGGCAGGGCTTAGTGAGTATTCCACTGGCAGAACCAGTGCCTTATCGCGACGTAGTACTGATTGCACGCACGACCCACCCGCGTCGAGAGGCATTACGCTTACTGGCACAAACGGTCAAAGGCTTGTCGTTAACCTAAGCTTTGAGCTATGCTTTCATTCATTAACCATTATTTCAAGGAAACACCGTCATGCGTCAAGTTATCGCAACACCCAATGCACCAGCAGCTATCGGCACTTATTCACAGGCTGTGCGTGCTGGTAATACCCTGTATTTGTCGGGTCAGATTGGTTTGGATCCAGCAACCATGACAATGGCAGATGGTATCGAAGCGCAAGCGCATCAGGTATTCAAAAATCTACGTGCCGTGATTAATGAAGCAGGCGGAGAAATGAAAGATGTGGTTAAGCTCAATATTTTCTTAACCGACTTAGGACACTTTGCCCTGATTAACGACATTATGGCGCAATACTGCCCACAACCTTACCCTGCACGCGCTGCCGTGCAAGTGTCCGCGTTACCACGCGGTGCGTTGGTCGAAGCAGATGGTGTAGCGGTTGTTGATAGTTATTAATAAGCTGCATTCATAACGAGTAGCTTGTATTGCCGTGTTAAAATGAAAAATACACATCACGATGTTGAGCGAATAGCATGGAAAAGTTTTTTAATACCTCTGGACCTGTGGTCGCTCAAGACCATTACAGCCTAGACCCACTCACGCGCATTGATTGGGAAGAAATTGAGCACTTAATTCGTAATAAGCGTTACTTTGTGCTGCACGCTCCGCGCCAGACAGGAAAAACATCGGCATTGCTTGCCATGATGAAAACGCTTAACGATAGTGGGATTTATGCGTGTGCATATGCCAATATCGAAGGCGCACAAGCCGCTCGGGGGGACGAAACCGATGGCATCCCGACCGCATGTAGTGCGATTGCTCGCTCGGTTAGCTTATACCTACAAGATGATTATCTCGAAAAATGGTTATTAGAAGATAGCCAACAGCGCATTAAACCTCAAGATTTGCTTAGTACTATGCTTAAAGTTTGGGCACTGCACAGCCAAAAACCAACGGTTCTACTCTTAGACGAAGTTGATGCGCTGATTGGCGATACGCTCATTTCACTATTGCGCCAGATTCGTGCGGGCTATGCGCAACGCCCCGAAGCTTTTCCGCAAAGTTTAATCTTATGTGGTGTGCGTGATGTACGCGATTACCGTATGCACCAAGGCGGAGGCGAGGTGATTACAGGTGGCAGTGCCTTTAATATCAAAGCTGAATCATTACGCATGGGCAACTTTAACGAAGTCCAAACCAAAGCGTTAATCCTGCAGCACACAACGGACACAGGGCAAGTATTTGAAGAGCGTATTTTCCCTGAGTTATGGCTCGATAGCAAAGGTCAGCCGTGGCTAGTCAATGCACTCGGCTATGAACTGACTTGGAAAAACAAGCCTTCACGCGACCGAAGCACGCTAATTACGCTAGAACAATACAAGCAAGCACGAGAACGTCTGATTTACTCACGCGCCACACACCTCGATCAACTTGCCGATAAACTGCGCGAACCTCGAGTACATGGTGTCATTGCGGCAATGCTCTCAGGCGAAGAAGAAACCAACCAAGTCATGATTAACCCTGACGATCAGCAGTATGTGATGGACTTAGGGCTGGTGAACTATACCTCGCGCAAGGGCTTGACGATCAGCAACCGTATTTATCAGGAAGTGATTCCGCGTGAGCTGACATGGATTGCGCAAACGCGTATCACCAATCAGCAGCAAGCATGGTATGTGTCGGACAATGGACGCATGGACATGACAAAACTGCTGGCGGGTTTCCAACAGTTCTATCGCGAAAATGCGGATATTTGGGTGCATAAATTCGATTATCAAGAAGCAGCACCACAACTACTCATGCAAGCCTTCTTGCAACGCATTATCAATGGTGGCGGACGCATCAATCGTGAATACGCCCTAGGACGCAAACGCACTGATTTATTCATCGAATGGCCAATAGACGAAGACAAAGGCTTTAATGGCGAGGTGCAACGGGTCGTCATTGAAATCAAAATCATGACCGAAAAGAAATCACTCGATACCCTCATTACTGAGGGCATCGTGCAGACCAAAGATTACGCTCAGCAAATGGGTACGACAGAGGCTTATTTAGTCATTTTCGACCGTCGTGCTAAGATGAGCTGGGACGAGAAAATCTGGCAGAAAACCATTGATGAGCTGATGGTGTGGGGGTGTTGATAGTTGCCCACCACCCCCATTAACCAACTGACCGGTATCGGTCCTGCTGCTGAAGATACGCTACACAAAACGGGCATCTTCACCCTATGGGATTTGTTGCTGCATCTGCCGTTACGCTACGAAGACCGCACACAACTAACCCCATCGCATCTGTTGCAAGTTGGGCAACTTATTCAAGTTGAAGGAACGATTAGCCGCTGCCAAGAATTACCCTCGCGTCGTCCTGTCCATTTGCTCACCTTGCAAGGCGATGGCTTTAGTATTGCGTTACGCTTTCTTAACTATGCGAAATGGGCGCACATTTTGCCCAAAGTGGGCACGCGCATTCGTGTCTTTGGACAACTCAATCGTGATATGAGTGGTGAGCTAACGCTACTGCACCCCAATATTGTCAGACTCGACGGACGCAATCCTCCCGCACTGCCCGACACACTCACCGCAGTTTACCCCAGCGTTGGCACACTGAAGCAAGGCTTGTTACGCAAAGCCATTAACGATGGCTTACAACGGCTCAAGCAAGCACCACCAGCAGAGCTGCTGCCCCAGCAAACGCATCAACTGAGTTTGGTACAAGCGCTCACCGCCATTCACCTTGCGCGTCCAGGTGATGCCATTGCCCTAACAATCGGTAGCCATCCAGCCGTTCAACGATTAGCCCTAGAAGAGCTGACTGCCCAACAACTCCTCGCCATGAATGCGCGCGCCGCTTTTGCTAATAGTCGTGCGATCGCCTTACAACCCACGCAAGACCAATGTGCACAACTCACCGCTGCACTGCCCTTTAGCCTGACCAAGGGGCAACAGCAGGTATGGCAAGACATTCAGCAAGATTTAACGCAAGCCCACCCGATGCATCGACTGCTGCAAGGCGATGTCGGCAGCGGCAAAACGGTACTAGCCGCACTGGCAGCCGTCCATGCTGCCAGCAGTGGCGTACAAACCAGCATCATGGCACCAACCGAAATTTTAGCAGAACAACTGCACGCCACCCTTGCGCCTTGGCTCGAACCACTTGGCATCCCCTGTCAACTCCTCACTGCCAGCAGCAAAGCCGCCGACAAACGTAAAGCACTGGTGGGCATTAGCGATGGCAGTATCCACGTCATTGTTGGTACTCATGCTCTGTTTCAAGAACAAGTGCAATACAAAAACTTAGGCTTAGTCGTCGTCGATGAACAACACCGCTTTGGCGTCGAGCAACGCCTCGCACTCAAGAATAAAGGCACGCAAGAATCGCTTATTCCTCATTTATTGCTGATGACCGCCACCCCTATCCCACGCACCCTAGCGATGAGCTTTTATGGCGACCTGAATATCAGCAGCCTCACCGAACGCCCGCCTGGTCGTCAGCCGATTGAAACCGTCGTTATTCCCGATGCCCGTCGTGAAGCCGTTGCCGATAGACTCGCAACAGCTTGCCAAAAAGGCACACAAGCTTATTGGGTTTGCCCCTTCATTGTCGAAAGTGAAACATTCGATGCGCAAAACGTCAGCGACACAGCGCAATGGTTAAAAAGTCGCTACCCTGCTTTACGGGTAGGGTTAGTACACGGACAACTGAGCGGCAAAGAAAAAGACAAACAAATGCAAGCCTTCAAAGCAGGGATGTTAGATTTACTCGTTGCGACCACGGTGATTGAAGTGGGTGTCAATGTGCCCAATGCCACTTTAATGGTCATCGATAACAGCGAACGCTACGGACTAGCACAACTACACCAATTACGCGGGCGAGTAGGACGTGGAACTGGCAAAAGCAGCTGCGTGCTGCTGTACAAACACCCTGTATCGGAAACAGGACACGCACGGTTAGAAGCCATTCGCAACAGCCAAGATGGCTTTGTATTGGCAGAACAAGATTTACACCTACGCGGCCCAGGTGAAGTGCTTGGCACGCGTCAAACGGGATTAAGCGAATGGCGTGTTGCCGACTTATTGCGCGATACCGCCCTGCATCAGCCCGCCAAACTCATGGCAGCGCAGATAGCACAACAGAACCCAGAACATGTTCAGCCGCTCATTCAGCGCTGGTTGGGTAACAAATTACGCTTTGTACAAGCATAAAGGGATTCACTAAAAAGCTCGTTTTGCTCATTTTTAGCCGCCCAACCACTCACGCAATGGCTTAGGCTTGCCTAAATAATAACCCTGAGCGTAAGTAATGCCGATCTGACGCAAGGCTGCCACGTCCTCTGCTGTTTCGACATATTCAGCAACCGTTTCTTGCTGACGCAACTGGCAGATTTCATGAATGTAACGAATCACCGCTAAATCTATAGGATCTTTGTGCATATCTTTAATGAAGCTACCATCAATCTTCACCACATCAAACGGCAAATGCTTGAGATATTCAAAAGAAGACATCCCCGTACCAAAATCATCGAGTGCAAACTCAATGCCGACACGCTGACAGTATTTAATAAAATCAATCGCCTGCGACAAATCGCCTACCGCCGAGGTCTCTGTTACTTCTAACGCCAGTTTAGACCAAGGAAAATTAACCTCGACAATCATCTGTTTCAGGGTCTGCTGAAAATCGAGGTGATTGAGCGAACCGCCTGCCAAATTGACATGAGCAATATGTAAACGATCAACATGATCTGGGTACTGCGTCACTGTTGATAAATAGGTGCTCAGCACATAACGATCAATATCGACCATTAACTGATAGCGTTCGGCCGTTGGCAAAAAATTATCGGGAGCAACAAAACGACCTTCACTGTCCCACATTCGAATCAAGATTTCGTAACCTATCTGGGTGGTCTCTTGCTGCAAAG
>DZAT01000027.1 GCA_022736205.1 Thiomicrospira cyclica | reverse complement strand
CGATGAATGCAGGCGGTAAAAAGGCGGTACGTTGGGGCACAACGCTCGATAACCTTGTGTCGTGGAAAATGGTTACGCCGCGGGGCACTTGGTTAGAAGTGACCCGTCATAATCACAACCTTGGTAAGATTCACGAACAAGAAACGGTTACCTTCATTGCGCAAGAAATCTCTGCCGATGGTCATACGCCATTGGGTGCGCCACGCACCATCGAGATGAAGGGTGCATCGTTACGCAAAGACGGACTGGGTAAAGATGTGACCGATAAGTTCTTGTCGGGCTTGCCAGGTATTCAAAAAGAGGGCTGTGATGGGTTAATTACTTCTGCCCGTTTTGTGCTTTACCCTGATAGCAAATACATCCGCACCTTGTGTATGGAGTTTTTCGGTTCAGACCTGAGCATGGCGGTACCTGCCATCGATGAAATTACCCAGTTTATGGATGCCACTGCTAAAACAGGCGTATTGCTCACGGGCTTAGAGCATCTCGATGAGCGCTACATTAAAGCGGTGAAGTACGCCACTAAGGCGAATCGTCGTCAGCGTCCGAAGATGATTTTGCTAGCAGATATTGTCAGTAACGACGAAGCAGCCTTGTTGGCGGTGTGTAATCAAGTCATCGAGATGGCGAGTGCGCGCGGTGCGGAAACTTTTATGGCAACATCACCCGAAGCGCGTAAGCGTTTCTGGCTCGACCGCTCACGTACCGCTGCCATTTCTGCGCATACCAATGCCTTTAAGATTAACGAAGATGTGGTGATTCCGATTCCACGTTTGAACGATTACAACCGTGGTATTGAACGCTTAAACATCGAGCAATCGATTAAAAATAAAATTCAAACCCTGAAGCTGTGTACTGAGTTTTTAAGTGAGCGTGCCGACAAGCTGGTGTTGGCAGAAGAGTTAAGCAGTGACGATGATGCACAGGCTTTCTGGCATGGTGAAAAGGGCAAAAAAGCACAAGCATTGGCTCACATTGCTGCTGTGCAAGCTCGTTGGCAAGGGTTGCTCGATCAGATGGATGCGCCCATTAATCAGCACACCGACTTATTGCTCGAGCAAGATGCACCCTTAGCATCGCGTGAAGAATCCTTATTCGAAGCCTTGTTGCGTCGTGAGTTGGTGGTGTCATATCGGGCAGAAGTTGCCGACAAAATGAAAAAATTGTTTGCAGGGCATGAATACGATGCGGTGTGGCAAAAACTACAAGTGATTCATGCACGTCAGCGTAATCTCCGCTTGTTTGTGGCGACGCATATGCATGCAGGCGACGGTAATGTGCATACCAATATTCCCGTGCATTCGAGCGATTATGGCATGATTACCGAAGCTGACCGCTTAGTTCATCGTATTATGGACTTGGCAAAATCGCTCGATGGGGTGATTTCGGGTGAACATGGTATTGGTTTAACCAAAATGCAGTATCTGGAAGCCGATAAGGTGCAAGCCTTCGCCGACTACAAGCACAAGGTTGATCCTGACGGTTGGTTTAACCGTGGTAAGCTGATGGCAGGGTCAGGTCTGCACAATGCTTACACGCCTTCGCTCGATTTGGTGAAGCAAGAAGCCTTAATCTTAGAAGCGTCAGAATTGGATGCGCTTAACGATGACATCAAAGACTGTTTGCGTTGTGGTAAGTGTAAGCCTGTCTGTCAGACACATATTCCGCGCGCCAACTTGCTCTATTCACCGCGCAATAAAATCTTAGCCACAGGCATGATGATCGAAGCCTTTTTGTACGAAGAGCAAACCCGTCGTGGCGTGTCAGTGCATCATTTCGATGCCATGAACGATGTGTCTGACCATTGTACCGTCTGTCATCATTGTGCCAATCCTTGTCCTGTTAACATCGACTTTGGTGATGTGACTATTCGTATGCGCAAAATTCTGACCGAAAAAGGACAAAAGCGCACGGCATGGGCAGCGAAAGCGGCTTTCTTGTATCTCAACAGCAAGAATCCTTTCCCAGTGCGTCTAATGCGTAAAACGTTGATTGGCTGGGCATCGACAGCGCAAAAGTTAGGACATTACACCTTCAAAGCCTTAGGCTTATTGGGTAAACCCAGCGATATTCCACGTTCGACCAACAAGCCGCAACCTGTGGTGCAGCAGGTGGTACATTTTGTGCGTAAGCCACTGAATACAGGCGGTAACAAACCACCGATGCGTGCTTTATTAGACTTGGAAGATCCGAATTACATTCCGATTATTCGTGCTAATAATAATGTCACCGAAGAGTCGGAAGCAGTTTTTTACTTCCCTGGTTGTGGTTCGGAGCGCTTGTTTAATCAAATCAGTATGGCGACATTGGCAATGGTATCGGAAGCGGGCGCACAAACTATTTTGCCACCAGGTTATTTGTGTTGTGGTTATCCACAGACAGCAGCAGGGAATGCGGTCAAAGGCACGCAAATCACCACCGAGAACCGTGCTTTGTTCCATCGTGTCGCTAATACGCTGAATTATTTAGACGTTAAAACGGTATTGGTTTCTTGTGGGACTTGTTTAGATCAGCTCATGAAGTACGAGTTTGATCAGATTTTCCCAGGGTGTCGCATTATGGATATTCATGAATATCTGATGGAAAAAGGATTGAAATTGAATCAAGCAACAGGCGTGCAGTATCTGTATCACGATCCTTGCCACTCACCGATGAAGATTCACAATCCGCTCAAAGTGGCCTCGACCTTGATGGGAGCAGAGGTTATCGACTCCGACCGTTGTTGTAGCGAAGCGGGGACGATGGCAGTTTCTCGTCCTGATATTGCCACTCAGTTACGCTTCCGCAAAGAAGAAGAGATTCTGGCAGGTGTGAAGGATCTAACAGGCGTAGAAGGCAAAGCAGAAGCAGGTAAGGTCAAGATGCTCACTTCTTGTCCTGCGTGTCAGCAAGGCTTAAACCGTTATGCTGATAGCACGGGTGTCGATACCGACTACATCGTGGTCGAAATGGCGGCTAACTGGTTGGGTGTGAACTGGCAGGAAAAGTTCATCGATCAGATTAAAAATGGTGGTGTAGAGAAGGTGTTGTTGTAGTAGGTTAGCGTATAACGCCTCCTAGGGATTGGGAAATAAATCATGTTAAATACAAAAGTAAGTATTTGGCTGGTGTTGTTCGCGTTGCTTGTCGGTGTGGCAGCATCGGGTTATACCAGTCTGACAGGTTTGCGAGATGTGCTCTGGACAGAGAAACGCCATCACATTAAAGAACAGGTAGATCAGGCGATGAGTGTGATTGACTACCATCAACACCTCGTCGAAACGCACCAACTGAGTTTAGCGGAAGCACAGCGTCGTGCTGCGGATATTTTGCGCAGTTTGCGTTATGCTAAAGAGGGTTACTTTTGGGTAAATGGGCTAGATCATACGCTGATTGTGCACCCTTTTCGTCTCGCTTTAGAGGGGAAGTCGATGGCTAACTTTCAGGACAAGGAGGGTGTATATGTTTATCGTGAGTTTGTCACTACCGCACAATCCCCGCAAGGTTCAGGTTTTTTAGTCTATTATCGTGCGCGTCCTGGTTTTGAAAATAGCGATGAGCAACTTCCCAAGTTATCATATGTGAAGCGTGTTGAGTCGTGGGGATGGGTTGTCGGGACTGGAATTTATGTGGATGATATTGAAAAGGTTTACGATAGACAGTTGAATAATCAGCTGTCCTTGTGGATGGTTTTGTTGTTGGCGGTTAGTTTCGGTGGCTTCATTGTCGCATTAGTTTGGCGTAACAATCGTGGCTTAGGCGCAAAGGTTTGATCTGTCCGTCATTCTCTCTGAATGTGAGAATGACGGACGTGTGCAGCGTTTAATATTAACGACGATAGTCGCGTAAATACCACCATTCAAAGCCAACTTTCACCCAATGTAACAAGGGTAGCGGTAATAATAGGCTACGTGCTTCCGTGCGAAATACCAGCACAGCTTTATCGTACATATCCATAATACATAACAGCTCAACCTTAAACTTCTTCTCGACAGGTTGCGAGTCCAATTCTGCAATCAGGTTATCGACAGCCGTTTCTGCTTGTAAGTCGGCAACGTGGGCTTGCTTTGGCAACCATTCTGGTCCTGGGTAGCTCCCTGCATCACCTGCGACATAAACGCGCTCTAAGCCTGTTACTTGACAGTGGGCATTGGCGGGTAAAAAACCGCCAGATGACAGCGGAACGCCCGCCTGTTCTGCCCAAGCAGGCCCTGTCATACCAGGCATGAAGAGAATGAGGTCAGTATCAATTTCGCCGCCATCGGTAACCACTTTCTTTTCTTCGAAGCGCACCATTTTATGACCGAGGTGTGTGCTAATACCTTTTTCTTTCATCATGTCAAGAATGCGATCGACTGCAGCATCGCCTAAGCGCTGACCTGGGCGTTGAGCGGGTGAAAAGAACACCAGTTTAAATTGGTCACGAATGCCTTCTTGACGCATCCAGTTATCGATACCAAACAGGATTTCGAAGTTAGGACCACCACGCATGGCAGCTTGTTCGTTCGGATTGCTGGCAAAGCCGAAGGCGATGGTACCACCGCCCGTTTCGCGCATGGCAGCGATACGGTCACGAATGGCTTGTGCTGCTGGAATGCCTTCACAAATGGCAATCGCGTGTTCGATACCAGACAGCTTTTTCATAAAACGACCGCCTGTGCCGATGATTAAACCATCGTTATGAAAGTCGCCTGCTGTCGTTTGTACGGTGCGACCATCGTGCGTTAGACCTGTTACGCTGGCACTGACATAGTTTACGTTCATGCGCTTAAAGAAAGCGGTTAAGTCGACGCGACAATCGTCGCCAGTGCGAGAACCTGTCGGCACCCAAATTAAGCTAGGGTAGTAGATCATTTCTGCTTTGGGACTAATAACGGTGATTTTGGCATTAGGACGTTGCGCACGCAGGCGCTTAACGGCTGTTAAGGCAGCAAATCCGCTACCGAGAATGGTGATGTTTGACATGGATGTTATGCACTTTAAAGGATGATATGCCCTTATTATAAATAAAAATGAGCACTTGCGTGCCCATAAATATTTTTTTTATTCGATAATTTTATTTAATGACCAGTATTGAAAAATGACATATTGCTGCGCAAATTGTCGGCCTCGCTGGATAAGGTTTCGGCAGAAGCACTGGTATCTTGCACCAGCATGCTATTTTCTTGCGTCACACGATCAATATCACTCATGGCTTTATGAATGTGATGAATGGCACTGGCTTGCTCGTGAGAGGCGCTGGCAATTTGCTCAATCATCATGGCAACCTGACCAATAGACTGATTAATGCCATCTAGCATTTCTCCTGACTTGTCGGCTAATTGCGTGCCGTTTTCGATGCGCGACACACTATCGCTAATGAGCGTGCGAATATCTTTAGCGGCTTCAGATGACTTTTGCGCTAAGGCACGCACTTCTCCAGCTACGACAGCAAAGCCACGCCCGTGCTCACCAGCACGAGCGGCTTCGACGGCTGCGTTAAGCGCTAATAGGTTGGTTTGAAAAGCGATGCCGTCGATCAGCGTTACAATGTCGGCAATTTGCGTGCTCGACGCTCGAATAGATTGCATCGCAGTGATGGTTTGTCGCATGACAGTGACGCCCGATCCTGCTTGCGCTTGCATTTGATGTGCCAAATCGGCGACTTTCTGTGAGTTGTTCGTGTTGGCCTGAACGGTTGCGGTCATTTCGCTCATGGTTGCGTTGGTTTCTTCTAACGATGCTGCCTGTTCTTGCATTCGCTCGGTCAGTCGCGTTGCGCTATTCGCAACGTGTGCCGATACCTGTGTGACCGTGTTTGCAACCAATGCGGCATTATGAATGGCATTTTGTAGTGCGCCAGACATTTGATTGATGGCGGCTTGCAGTTGCGCAATCATGTCGTAGAACATGGTGTTCTGATAGCTGCTGTAATTGCCTTGCATTTGTGCTGTTAACTGACCGTTTGCCACTGATTCTAGTAAATGGGTTGCGTCTTCGATAACCGACTTGAGTAGTTTCGTGTTGGTGTTTGCACCGACATCAACAGCGTATTTAACCACTTTGTAAGGCTTGCCATTCGCATCAAGAATGGGGTTGTAACTGGCTTCGATCCAGACAATCTTGCCATTGTTGCCAATCCGCTTAAAGGTGCCCGCTGACAATTCGCCACGTGCAAGTGTTTGCCATAGCTGAGCGTAGTCAGCGCTGGCGGCATAGCTCGCTTCGACGAAGCGTCGATGATGTTTGCCTTTAATGTCGGATAGGTTATAACCCATGGTCTGACAAAAATTACTGTTCGCATCGAGAATGTTGCCTTGTAAGTCAAACTCAATCACTGCCATCGAACGGCTAATAGCATCCAATCGACCTTTAGCATCGTTTTCGGCTTCGACTTTTGCCGTAATATCGGTGGCAAACTTGATGACTTTGCTCGGTTTGCCACTGGCATCAAGAATGGGGTTGTAGCTCGCCTCAATCCAAACGGTTTTACCGTTTTTAGCGATGCGTTTAAAGCGGTCGGTAAAAAAACTGCCCGATTGTAGTTTTTGCCAAAATTGACGGTATTCGGAAGACTGAGCATCAATGGGGTCAACAAACAGGCGATGATGTTTGCCCTGTATTTCAGCAAGGGTATAACCCAATGTTGCTAAAAAGTTAGCGTTAGCCGTTATGATGTTGCCCTGCAAATCAAACTCAATCACTGCCATCGAACGACTAATGGCATCGAGTTGCGCTTGTTGTGTTTGAATCTGTTGTGCTTGTTGTGCAATGGTTTCTTTAAGCTGTTTATTGCCGAACATGGTTCAAAT
Source organism: Thiomicrospira cyclica (assembly GCA_022736205.1). Lineage (GTDB taxonomy): Bacteria > Pseudomonadota > Gammaproteobacteria > Thiomicrospirales > Thiomicrospiraceae. The sequence goes on along the minus strand of DZAT01000027.1, from coordinate 18,577 downwards.
CCTATCAATGATGCCTGAATCACTTAATTTTGCCGTTTTTATCACGACTTGTCCATTGTCTTCGTTCATTAACCAAGCGTTTTTTTAAGATGGATGAGCAGTTCTGTGGTTTCTGGTTTGATACCGCGCCATAGATAAAAAGCTTCAGCGGCTTGTTCGACCAGCATACCCAGCCCATCGGCAGTTTGTTGGGCTCCGAATCCTTGCGCCGCTTGCATAAAGACGGTGGGCTCTTTGCTGTACATCATGTCGTAGGCAAGGCAATGGCTATCGGCAAACCAGCCAGCTTTGAGTGGCGGTAAATCGCCCGCAAGGCTAGCGGCAGTGGCATTAATGACAATATCGTAAGGTTGATTAGGCACAACATCATAGCCACAGCCATTAACACGCAAGTGTTGCGCACGCTGTGCTAACTCGGCTGCTTTTTCGGGGGTGCGATTAGCAATAGTGAGTTGATCGACTTTAGCGTCGAGCAACGGCTTCACCACACCGCTGGCAGCACCGCCTGCACCGAGCATCAGCACGCGTTTACCTGCTAAGTCGCCAACCAAGCGGATTAAGTCTGCCACCAAACCTGCTCCGTCGGTGTTATCCCCAGTCCAGCCTGTGTCGGTGCGAATAAGGGTATTCACAGCGCCTGCCAGTTGCGCACGTTCACTGACCTGCTCACAAGCTGCAAACGCTTCGAACTTAAAGGGGACGGTAACATTCATGCCCTTAAAGCCTTGCGCGTGCAAATCGGCAAGACTCAACAAGAAACCATCGAGCGGTACGCAAATAGCCGTGTAGGTCATGTCCTGTCCTGTTTGTTCGCTAAACAGCTTGTGTATCAGCGGTGATTTACTATGGCTAATCGGGTTGCCGAGTACCGCGTATTGGTCTGTCATGCTTTCGGCTCTGCTAACCACTGGGCAACAGCCTTGGCGTAATAGGTCAGAATACCATCTGCACCTGCACGTTTGCACGATAGCAGCGTTTCGAGCACCACAGCGCGTTCATTAATCCAACCATTGGCAGCGGCAGCTTTAATCATCGCGTATTCGCCCGACACATGATAAACAAAGGTCGGCGCTTGGCATTCTGTTTTGACACGACGCACAATGTCTAAGTAGGGGATACCAGGTTTAACCATCACCATATCCGCCCCTTCGCTGATGTCGATAGCCACTTCCATAATCGCTTCGTCGCTATTGGCAGGATCCATCTGATAAGTTTTCTTGTCGGCTTTGCCAAGATTGGCAGCACTGCCGACGGCATCGCGGAAGGGGCCATAAAATGCCGATGCATATTTTGCTGAATACGCCATGATGCGCGTATGAATAAAATTATGTTCTTCTAGCGCAAAGCGAATTTCGGCAATGCGACCGTCCATCATGTCCGATGGTGCAACCACATCAGCACCTGCACGGGCATGACACAAGGCTTGTTGTACCAATACAGCACTGGTTTCGTCGTTCAGCACATAGCCAGAGGCATCGATTAGTCCGTCTTGACCATGACTGGTGTAAGGGTCGAGTGCGATATCCGTCATAATACCTAATGCAGGCACGGCAGCCTTGAGTGCGCGCACGGCACGGGGTACTAAGCCATCATCGTTGTAGGCCTCAGCGGCATCAAGCGATTTTTTGTCTTGTTCGACCACAGGAAAGAGCGCCATCATCGGAATGCCCAATGCAGCAGCTTGCTTGGCTTCTTCGATCAGCAAGTCGAGTGTGAGGCGCTCAACGCCAGGCATAGAGGCAATCGCTTCACGCTGGTTACTGCCTTCCATGACAAAGACTGGCCAAATTAGGTCGCTGCTGGTTAAGACGTTTTCGCACATTAGGCGACGAGAAAAGTCGTCTTTACGCATACGGCGGGGACGTGTCAGGGGAAAGTTGCGTGCAATCATGGCGTTTTCTCGCTAAAAGTGGCATAGTAAGCGCACATTATAAACGGGAAAACTTAAAACCCAAACCAAGGAATGATTATGCTCGACTATCTCTTTTTTGATGAATCGCTGGCGCAACGTTTTGCAGGCTCGATTCGTGAGCTGGGTGGATCTGCTGTTGTCGAGTCAACACCAGAAGGCGGGGTACAGGTACGAGTACCGCAAGCAAGTTTAACCGATACCGCGATTGAGCAAGCAGGCGAGTTGTATGATGAGATGTTTTTTATCGAGCAAGCAGAGTTAGTCGAAGTGGGCGCATCCGAAGCCGATGCTTGCGGTGTGCAGATTCAGCTTTCGACAGGCGAGTTTACCAATGTGATGATGGTTCCTGAACAGATGAACCGTTTACTGTCTGTTTTCAGTCCTAAAGAAGTGCAAGACTTGTTCGCTAAGGTTGCTGATGCAGTAGAGAACCCTCAGGCGCATGCCTGTACGGTCTGTCATGTGATGAGTGAACAGTTTATGGCAAAAATGCAGTCTGAATAGATGCGGGTTTTTAGATGTCCCCTGACTTCTCTAGTAGCCATTTTTTCAACGTTTCTTGCAGTAGTAAAAAATTCACAGGCTTAGTTAGATAGTCGTCTACCACTAATGCAAAGGCACGCTGTCTATCTTCATTCAGTGCATTAGCTGACATGGCGATAACCAGCTGATGACGGTAGTCGTCGCAAGTGTTTTCTTCTTTGCGAATGTTGCTGATGGTGGTGTAACCATCCATAATCGGCATTTCGAGGTCGAGCAGCACAAGGTCGTAGCTGGCGAGTTTGAGTTTGTCTAGCGCCTCTTGACCATTGTTCGCAATATCGGGCGTGATGCCGAGTTTTTGTAAAAACTTGCTGGCGACCATCTGATTGACGGGATTATCTTCAACAAGCAATATTTTCTTGCTTTCGAGCGTTGCTGCTAGTTCGATGCGATCAGGTGTTTGTACCGCTTTGGCTGTTTCAACCGTGAGCGGAAGAGATGGGGCTGATTGTGATTCGGCAGGGGGCAAGGGTAATTCGAACCAGAAGCAAGAGCCTTTGCCAACTTCGCTGACAACGCTAATCTGACCACCAAGCGCCTCGACAATTTCTTTACACAGCATGAGACCTAATCCCGTGCCGCCATATTTGCGTGTGATCGAATCGTCTGCCTGAGCAAACGCCTTAAACAACCTACTTTGCGCCTGTTCTCCCATGCCGATGCCCGTATCAATCACTTCAAAGCGAACCATTTGATTCGGCAGCGGCATGGCATTGAGGGTGATACTACCTGTGTCGGTGAATTTAATGGCATTGCCGATTAAATTAATGAGAACCTGACGCAGCCTTGTCGGATCGCCCATTACGTAATGGGGTAGCGTGTTGTCGATATTCAGGTTAAAAGAAAGCCCTTTGTTGGTAATGCGCTCTTGGCTAATGGCAAAGGTATCGTTGAGTAGTGATGCTAAGTCGATGCTCAGAATTTCAATTTCTAGTTTGCCAGCTTCAATCTTTGCGATGTCTAACACCTGATTGATCAACTCGAGTAGGTGCTTACCTGCATTATTAATTTGGTGTACAGGTGTCTTTTGATGCTCGGGCAAATTGTCCATTTCGAGCAATTGCGCAAATCCTAAAATGGCATTAAGTGGGGTACGCAATTCATGACTCATCCGTGAAACAAATTCTGACTTTGCTTTACTGGCTTTGTCTGCCTCCTCTTTGGCTTTGAGCATTTCTTGCCATGTTTCCGTGAGCTGACGGTTGCTACTGTTGATTTGACGTGCAAAAACAAGACCAACTAAAATAACCGAAATAATAACTAAAATCATTAACCCCAGCTTAGTTGCTTCGTAACGAACCCGTTGCGCGGCTAAGTCGGCTTCAATTTCTGTTAGGCGTTGTTGTGTATCGTAGCTTAAACGATTGGCGTTTTCTTTTAAGCGTATGAAAAACGGTGGTATTTGCTTGATATAGGTTTTGATTTGTCGCTCATACAACATCACATTGCCACCTTCTGCTTGCTGGCGCTGTGTTTCTCGCGCTTCGAGCAGCTCACGTAGTGCGGGCGTTTTTTCGAGAATTTGGTCGATAAGCGGCTCTAGCTCGATGATTTCCATGGTGTAAGATTTAGACTGATTTGGTTGATAGGAAACCGTTTTGACCATTTGGTCTGCTGCGTCTAAATTTAAGTAAATGGTACGACTAACCGTACCGCCATCGCGCAACACCTTCAGACTACGACGCAAGTGAATGGTATGTTCGTTAATGTTGTTTTCGAATCGTTGATGGGCATTATTGCCCGTAGCAATGGTCATACGGTAAACATTCATTTCGATGGCTTCGATGTCACGTAAAATCTGCTCGCCGATAAATAATCGGGCGCGCTCATTCTGACTGACTTGATCCAATTCTTTAATAAGACCAGAAAAGACTTGCTCAAGTCCGAATACCATTAAAAACCCAATAATAAACACGCCCTGCAGTAAAAATACCCGCAGGGCAGATGTTTTAATGGGGCTTTGTGTTTGCATCGTTTAGTTTAAGGTGGTGTTGTCTAAAAAGCCGTGCTTACGCATAATGCTCTGACCTGTTGTGCTGGCAGCATAGTCGATAAACTGTTGAGCGAGGGCTTTTTGTGTGCTTAGGGTCGTTAGGTTCATCAGCAATGCTTGTGGCACAGCGATACTGACGGGTAAATCGACGATATCAATGTGTGGGCTGTTGTCGGGAAAGAAAGCCGTCGCACGCCAATTAAGGGTAATATCTGCCTCGCCTTTTTTAAGTGCGGCATTAATGGTGCGCGAGTCGGGCGATACCTGTGCAGCATTATCGACAACACGCTCGTAAATACCCGCTTGCGTTAACATGCGTTTGGTTTCTGAACCGATACTGCCTTGGTTTTCCGCAGCAACCAGCACGGTTAAGTCGCTACGCAAGAGCTGTTTCACATCAGCAGTTACATTTTTAGGATTACCTTTGCGCACGAACAGGGCTGCTTGATTATAACCAATGGTTTTATAGTCGCCTAACAATCCTTCGCTAACATATTTTGTGCGAAATGTTGGCTCGCCTGGTAGATAAATATCCCCTTTTTGGCTCAGTTTAAGACTTTTATATAAATCTTCCGAACCACCTTGGCTGATTTTTATCTTAACGTCGTGTTGTTTTTCAAATTCGGCAGCCATTTCACCGATCGGTTTTACCATCGTAATACCGCAATAAATCAGCAACTCACTGGTTTCGGCAAGTGCCACACTAGGAATAAATGCACTGGCGAGCAGTACAGCTAAGAATTGGCGACGAGTGATGATATTTTTCATGAGACGATCCTTTTTATTATATGACCTAAAGATTGTAGCAAATTATAGCAAAGATAAGGTTTTTTCGATTCATAAATTGTGGGAATCGGTGCTTTCTTAGATGTGTCTGTGGTGGCGTGTTGTGTGTGTTAGACTATTGTTTACTACAATTGTGTGAAATGGGTATTCGTCTGTTTATTAAGACACACATTTTGAATTAATACCGAGCAGCTTAGATGTTTATGTACTAAGTGTTATGTACTAAGTGCAAATATGTTAGAGTTTGAACTTAAATAACATGAAAACAGCCTTATCTCTTGCACTTGTTATCTTAACATAATAGAATATGCTGTTTTGAATTTCCAGCAATTTTTTAGGAGTAGGCAATGAAGCGTACATTCCAACCTAGCGTGCTTAAGCGCGCACGTAACCACGGTTTCCGTGCTCGTATGGCAACTAAAGGTGGCCGTGCAATCCTCGCTAACCGTCGTTCTCAAGGTCGTAAGCGTTTAACAACCGTTTAATCGGAAGTTAGCGTTTTGCCGTCAGAAGGTGCATTAGGGCGGCAAGCCGACAGAGAAAAGCCGTTTGGTTTTTCTCGTCAACAGCGCCTGTTAACAGGCAAAGATTATAAGCAAGTATTTGATAATGCAAGGCGCGTCGGCAATCCTTATTGGACTGTTTATGGGTTTGCGCACAAAGAAAGCAAAACGCAACTTGGTTTAGCCATTGCAAAAAAAACGGTGCGTCGCGCCCATGAGCGTAACCGACTTAAACGCCTGACTCGTGAGGCTTTCAGACAAATGCAAGCACAGCTTATCGGTGTGAGTCTGGTTGTTATGGCTGGCAAAGCTGCCGAAGCCGCAGACAATGCAACGCTTAATCAGCAACTGGTTAAACTCTTTACCCTTTTTACTCCCCGCATTCAAAAATCAACAGATAAGACTTCTGACAGGACTGCATCATGAATAATTTTCGTGCCCTTTGGTGGATGGCGTTGGCTTTTACGCTGTTTATGCTTTGGACAGAATGGACGCATTTTCTAACGCAAAAAGCGAATGCAGCTAATCCCGTTGCGACGCAACAGTCGTCCGTAACAGCTGATGGTGTGGTTGTGCCAGCTCCCCAAGTGGGAGATGTGCCGCAAGCGAAGCTGGCGGCGAGTGCTCAAGCCAGTGCAGAAGGGGTTCCGACGACTGAAACACGCATTCCTTCAGCCGCGCGCATCATGGTTAAAACGGATGTGATTAATGCCGAGTTCGACACCAAGGGTGGCGATTTGCGCTTCATGTCGCTCAATGATTATGCCGTATCGTTAGATGATGCGAGTCCGTTTACCTTGTTGTCCGATAAGTCGCCTTACTTATTCATGGTGCAGTCGGGTTTTGCTGGGCAAGCTGGCAGAGTGCCAACCCATCATGATGTTTACACATCGCCAAACACGAGCTACACATTGGCAGAAGGCGCTCAAGAGTTGCGTGTGCCATTTGTGTGGGAAAAGGCAGGGGTTCGTGTCGAAAAGACTTATGTATTCACTCGTGGTAGTCATATTATTGGCTTAGAGAGCAAAATCACCAATAGTGGTGCTGAAGCATTGCAAGCCAGTCCTTATCAGCAGTTAGTGCGTAATAGTTACGACCCATCGTCGAGCTTTTGGTTGCCAACCTATACAGGTGGCGCGCTCTACGATGATGTGAACAAGTTTGATAAAATCGACTTTAGCGATATGGACAAGCAGCCGATTAGCCGTGATGCGGTGGGTGGCTGGTTAGGGATGATGCAGCATTATTTTATTGCCGCCATTATTCCGAATAAAACAGAGTCGATGCACTATTACAGTAAAGCGCTAGATACTGACCGTCATGCTTTGGGTTTGGTCGCGCCGACTGTTTCTGTTGCTGCAGGTGCGACTGCGATGACGAGTGTACAGTTATATGCTGGTCCTAAGTTACAAGGATTGATGAAAGAACTAGCACCTGGTTTAGAGCTAACCGTTGATTATGGCATTTTGGCATTCTTAGCACAGCCGATGTTTTGGTTGCTCGAGCACTTAAATGCTTTCGTTGAGCCTGTTGCTGGCTTTTGGAGCTGGGGTTGGGCAATTATTTTAGTCACGATGCTATTAAAAGCAGCTTTCTATAAGTTGTCGGAAGCGGGTTATAAGTCGATGGCGAATTTGCGCAAGCTCACGCCGCGTTTGCAACACTTAAAAGACAACTACAGTCACGATAAAATGCTGTTCCAGCAAAAAATGATGGAGCTGTACAAAACCGAAAAAATTAATCCTTTGGGTGGTTGTTTGCCGATTTTGGTACAAATTCCCGTGTTCTTGGCGTTGTACTGGGTGTTGTTAGAAGCGGTCGAACTGCGTATGACCCCCTTCTTGTGGCTAAACGATTTATCGCATTACGATCCGTATTTCATTTTGCCTGTGCTGATGGGTATTAGTATGGTCGTACAGCAAAAGCTCAATCCGCCACCAACAGACCCAATGCAAGAAAAGGTGATGAAGTTTTTACCTTATATCTTCACCGTGTTCTTCCTGTTTATTCCTTCGGGCTTGGTGTTGTACTGGGTGGTCAACAACGGGTTATCGATTTGGCAACAGTGGCATATTACACGTCAGATCGAGGCGCAAGAGAAACCACCAGCACACCACCACGGTTAAAAACCTACTACGCAGCCATGCGTTGTTGCTGCGGTTCTTGCCCTTCGTTGTGTGCTTGTGTACACGCCTTGGGTCTGCGAGCCTAGCGCCTAGCAATTTTGGCTGCTCGTTACGGTTTTAGGATGTTAACATAGCGGCGCACAGCCGCTATTTTGTTATTAATTCCCTTTAAGGAGTTTTATGTCTGACACCATTGCTGCCTTAGCAACGCCTCCAGGTCGTGGTGGTGTTGGTATTATTCGTGTATCGGGAACGGCTGCGCCGATGATCGCCCAAGCGATCTTGGGTTTTATGCCTAAACCGCGTTATGCGCATCATGCCCCTTTTTTAGCTGCCGATGGTTCCGCTTTGGACGAGGGTATCGCGCTCTATTTTCCGAATCCCCATTCATTTACGGGTGAAGATGTGCTGGAGCTGCAAGGACACGGCGGCCCTGTAGTGATGGCTTGGCTGCTCAAGCGAGTGTGCGAGTTGGGCGCTCGCTTAGCGCGACCAGGGGAGTTTTCTGAGCGCGCTTTCTTAAATGACAAACTCGACTTGGCGCAAGCAGAAGCGGTTGCCGATTTAATCGCTGCCAGCTCCGATGCGGCGGCGCGTAGCGCTTTATCGTCTTTACAGGGAGCGTTTTCGAGCGAAGTGAATGCGTTGGTTGAAAGCTTGACCTTGCTCCGTTTGTATGTCGAAGCCGCCATTGACTTTCCCGAAGAAGAAATCGACTTTTTAGGCGATGGTGTGGTGCTGGCGAAGTTGTTGGTCATTGTGGATGCGGTAAATGAACTGTGCACGCGTGCCAAACAGGGTGCGCGCTTGCGCGATGGCATTCGCCTCGTCATTGCTGGGCAGCCGAATGCAGGTAAATCTAGCTTGCTGAACGCCTTAACGCGTCAAGACACCGCGATTGTGACCGATATTGCCGGTACAACTCGAGATGTGTTGCGTGAGGAAATTGACCTCGATGGTTTGCCCGTGCAAGTGCTTGATACGGCAGGATTACGAGAAACGGATGACCCTGTTGAGCGCATTGGTGTGCAACGTGCGTGGGATGCTATCAGTAAAGCGGATCACGCTCTGTTTTTACTGGACAGTCGCAAAGGTTGGACTGCGGAAGATTCGCGTTTACGTGCTTTATTACCACCGAGTTTGTCTGTTACCTTAGTGTGGAATAAGCAGGATGCTGTTGATGGGGTGGCGGATGTCCGTCAAGATGAAGATGGCGAAACATCGGTTTATTTGTCTGCTAAAACGGGCTTGGGTTTAGAGGGGTTGCGTCGTCATCTCGCGTTGGTATTAGGGGTGCAGCAGTTAGGTGAGGGCGCAATCTTGGCGCGTGCACGTCATATCGACGCCTTAACGCGAGCACAAGAAGCGCTCGCCCGTGGTCAATATCAGTTGCAGACATTCAATGCAGGTGATTTGCTGGCGGAAGAGCTGCGCATTGCACAGGAGTCGCTGAGCGAGATTACAGGCGCTTTCCGTGCCGATGATTTATTGGGGCGAATTTTTAGCGAATTTTGTATCGGAAAATGAGCTCTCTACCCGATAGTGTCCCCCGCCAACACGCTTTAGCCATCCACACGTCATTTGTGGTGCAAGCACCTGCTGGCTCTGGCAAAACCGAGCTGCTCATTTCTCGCTTATTGGCGTTGTTTGCCGATGCGTCGACGCAATCTCCCGAACAGGTGTTGGCGATTACCTTTACCCGTAAAGCGGCCGCCGAGATGGTGACACGCTTATTGGGGGCGTTGCGTGCTGCCGATAGCGCATCCGACTTTGATGACTGGCTGCTGATTACCCATCATGGTGATGTAAAAAAGGCGGAAGATCTTAAACAAAAGCCCGACGCGCTCAGTTTAAAACAACAGCAATACCAATGGGCAAAGCGCGTGCTACAAAAAGATTGGTCGCTGCTCACCAATCCGCATCGCTTGCGCATTACCACCATCGACGGCTTTTGTAATGCCTTGGCACGACAAACCCCTTTGCTAGGTCAGCTTGCGCCTGGGTTGGATGTCGCCGATGATGTGCTGTATTTGTACGACATGGCCGCTCGTCAAACTTTAGCACAGTTAGAAACGGCAGATGAGTCGACGTTGTCCGATGCCATTGCCTTGCTCTTGCCAGCGTTTGGTAACAACCTCGATAAATTGCGCGATTTGCTTAGCGAACAGTTGGCGAATCGAGACCAGTGGTTAACCGATTTGGATGAGTTGGATACCGACAGAATGCAGTCGGTATTGGCGCGCTTGTTTGAGCCGCAGATTTCTGCGGTGTTTGCGTCGCTTAACGCCCACCTTTCTACCCTGAGCTTATTGGCAGGTACTTGCTTGCAGGGTTTGCTTGTTTACAATCAGGAAAAAGGTAAGTCGCTCGATTCTGACTTACAAGCCATGTTGCAAGCGGTTAACGATGATCTGTCTTTCTGGCAAGAATGCTCGATGGTGGATCAGCTTGTTTTAATTAAAGGCATTAAATGGCTGTTGCTAACGGGTAGCGACGAGTGGCGTAAAGCGAAAGGACTGAGTGTTAATCATGTCGGACTGACGACCAAGCAAGATGTCGAAAAAGGTCAGTGGCTTGCTATGATTGAGCAATGTCAAGCCGTGACAGGGTTTGACGAACAGCTTAAGCAAGCGGCTGTTTTACCCCACCCCACTTATTCCGACGACGACCACCAACGTATTGCCGCGTTAAAAACCCTGTTTGCAGCTGCGGCACGACAATTATTGCTGGTGTTTGCCGAGCATCGTCAGACCGATCATGCCCAGTTTACTCAAGCGGCATTGGTTGCGCTCGACCCCGTGCGTAATGGCAATGTCAGCGATGTGTTGCTCAAGCTTGATGCGCAATTGCGCCATATTCTCATCGACGAGTTTCAAGATACTTCAGTCAGTCAGTGGGCATTGTTGCGCCATTTGATGGCGGGATGGGAGTCGGTTGGGCAGGGACAAGAAAAGCAGGGGCGTAGCCTGTTTTTGGTTGGCGACCCGATGCAGAGTATTTATCGCTTTCGCAAAGCAGAACCCGCTTTATTCACTACGGCAAAGACGCAAGGTATACCGCTTGATAATGGTCAGCACTTTAAACTGTTGCCATTGCAGTTGAGCAGTAATTTCCGTAGTTTGCCAGCGATGATTGGTTTTGCTAATGCTGGGTTTAGCGATATTTTTCCCAATGAAGCACAGGCGCAAGCCGATGTTAGTTTAGGGGCGTGCGGCTATTCGCCAGCACAAGCGGTCAAAGACGATAACACGAAAGAAGCCAGTATTCAGCTTTGGCTACAAACCGATGCCAAAAAATGCGGCACAGCAACTTGGTACGATGCCGATTTAACGCAAGCATCGCCCAGCTTAACACGGGCAGAGAATACCGACGAGCAAGATGCCGCACAACGGATTCGTGTTTGGCTAGAAAGCGAAAAACCACAAGCGCCGTCGAGTGTGGCGATTTTGGTGCGCAGTAAGGCGCATCTTATTCCCATTCTTGCGGAGCTGACGACACACGGCATTGCTGTCCACGCCGAAGAAATCAGCACCTTAACCGACCGCTGGTACATTCAAGACTGCCTTGCTTTAACACGCTTTTTGGTTGATCCGAGTGATCGCGTTGCCTTTTTAGCGGTATTGCGTGCGCCTTGGTGTGGCTTGAGTTTGACGGCGTTACACACGCTTGCGCAACAACCCGATCCGATTTGGGATGCGATCATTCCCGATGATCCTCATCTTTCTCCCGACGACCAGCAACGCCTAACCCAGTTCATTGCTGCCTTAACGCCACTGATGCATCAGCGAGGAAATCAACCCTTAGCGACGCAAGTGCGCTCGGCTTGTTTGGCGTTAGGGCTGCTCTCGCTGTTGCCTGATGAGAGCTCAGCGGATGATGTGGCGGTTTATTGGGATTTGTTGCGTCAACTGCAACAACTCACCCCGCATTTCGATTTGCCGACGTTGAATAAAAAGCTCGATAAACTCTTTGCTAAACCCAGTCACCCCAATGCACCAGTGGTTGCAATGACCATTCACAAATCGAAAGGGCTGGAGTTCGATACGGTGATTTTGCCTAGCCTAGACAAACGTGGCGCAACGGATAGCGCAGGCTTGATTACTTGGCAAAAACTGGCAGAAGGCGATGGACTGCATGACATCATTGCGCCTTTAGGTAAAGACAAAAGCCCGTTGTTTGTTTGGTTACAGTCGCTCGAAAAGAAAAAGGCAGAATACGAGTTAGATCGTCTGCTTTATGTTGCTGTCACTCGTGCCGTCAAACGGCTTATTTTAATTGCCACGCTTGCACCCAGCAAAGACAAAGGCAGTTTTAAGCTACCTGCTGCCAGCAATACATTGATGGGTTGTTTATGGAAAAGCCAAGCGATACAAAGTGCGACTACGAATTTATTGCAGTCACTAACGCCGCCAGAAACAGATGAATCCGACGATGAAGAAACGACCAAGATGCGTGCACAACCACGCTTAGCGCGTTTTGATGCCCAACAATTAGCGATGGCGCAAGCCAGTCTGAACCAAAGCAAACACTATCTGGTTGCTGCTGCACCCGTGGTGTTTCTGTCGTCGCCAGAAAGGCAGAGCGATGCTCCCGTCAATGAAGATAACGACGGCACGGCAGCTGCCATTGGTACGGTAACCCATGCATTATTGGAACGCATCGCCAACGAAGGCTTAAGTGCATGGCATCGTGAGCGGCTGTTAGCGCAACGGCGTTGGCTACACTATCAGTTGCGCGGTTTGGCAGTGCCAGAAGCAAAGCAAGACAAAGCGATTGCAACCATTTTGCAAGCGGTCGAAAATACTTTGTCGGATGCACAAGGGCAGTGGATTTTGCAACACTGGCAACAAGCGCGTAATGAGTGGGCGTTGATGAATGTCGATGACGTTACAGGTAAGCTACAACGCCATATTCTTGATCGTAGCTTTGTTGATACGCAAGGTGTGCGCTGGATTATCGACTATAAAACCAGTCAAAACAACGAACTTGCGCTGGATGTCTTTATTGCTGCCAAGTGCGCCCAGTATCAAGCGCAATTAGAACGCTATCGTCACTTAGTGCAACAGCTTGACCCAGTGCATCCGATACAAACCGCACTGTTTTTTCCGTTGCTACCAGAAGGATTTAGGTGGCAAGTGATTGATTGCGTCTAATCTATGCATCATGGCAAGTTTGCGGTATGATTAGTCATCAATTAAGTATATAGGATTACCAATATCATGTTTTATCGTCTACTTCCTGTCGTCTTACTGGGTTTTGCTTCAAGTGTGTTTGCAGCGGACAATGCCGCCGATAACTACCCAGAATCTTTGCTGTACAACAAGCCCGTCAAGGTCGCTGATAATGTCTATTCTGCTATTGGTGCAACTCAGCCCTATACCTACGCGAACTCGGGACATAACAATAACCTAACCTTTGTCATTGGTGAAAAAAGCGTCTTGGTTGTTAACGGCAGTTCTTCGTATTTGCTTGCTAAAGCCTTGCATGATGAAATCAAAAAAATTACGTCAAAACCTGTCAGTCATCTGATTGATGAGAATGGTCAGCTTCATGCGGTGTTGGGCAACAACTATTGGAAAGAGCAGGGTGCTAAGATCATTGCGCATGTTGACACCGAAAAAGAAGTTAATGCGCACGGTGTAGAGGAATTGGCGCGTATGAAAGCGTTCAATAAAGAGAAAGGGGATAAGACTGCGCTCGTGCCGTTTGATCAAACCTTCGATAAAGAAATGACCATTGATTTGGGTGGCATCACTGCCAAGCTGATGTATTTTGGTCCATCGCATTCTTCTGGTGATATTTCGGTGTATATTCCTGAACGCAAGGTATTAATTGCAGGGGATATTGCCTTTCATCAGCGTATGATGCCCATTTTTGAAGAAACCAGCACCATCGCATGGCTTAAAACATGGAAAGACTTTACGGCTTTTGCCAAAGATAAGATCATTATTCCAGGGCATGGTGTGCCGACTGATTTTGCAACAGTCGACAAGACGACACGCGGTTATTTAGAGTTCTTACATGCCGAAGTGCGTAAACTAATTAAATCGGGTGGTACGCTGGCAGATACGAACAAAATTGACCAAAGCGCCTATCGCCATTTACACACCTATAAAGAGTTGTCGGCAACCAATGCGATGCGTGTATTTTCTGAATTAGAAATGGAGTAATCGCGGATGATTACGCCTTCCGCTGCAGTAAAGAAATAGCTTCATCAAAATCAAATGCTTCGATGAAGTGATGCACTTGCGCGAAGTGTTCGGGGCGCAAGTGCTGCTCGGCGGTGCTGCTGTGCTGTTGCCAATAGGTGAGTGCATCGCCAGAGTAATCCGATAAGCGTTGCATGAGTTCGCTACGAACGACGCTCCACTGATCGGTTTTGGTATCGTCTGCAGTTGTTAATGGGGTGATGCGATCACAATAAGCTTTGATGTGTTGCATCTGCTGCTGATAACGCGCGATAAATTGACGATCAAAGGCAACATCGGTCGTTTCTTCGAGTCGTTCTGCGGTTGATAGCTGTTGTTCTCGCATCGCGCAAGCTGTTTGAATATCGTCTAGCCCAAAGGTTGCACTTAACCCTTTAACGGTGTGCATCAAGCGCATGGCCTCTGTATGCTGTCCATTGCTTAGGTATTGATGGTAAATGGTAGGCAAGTCGTGGTAGTGTTGATAAAAAGCACTGAGCATCTGATTGAATAATGGTAAAGCGTTTGCCAATAAATGCATGGCATGATCGACATTAACCCCTTCAATGTTGGGCAAAATCAGATTTTTTGCCTCTGCAACGGTTGTGTTAACCGTGAATCCTTCACCTAAAAACTTAATAAGTACACCGTAAAACTTTTCGGGTTCGATTGGTTTAATTAAATGCGCATTCATGCCAGCGGCAAAGCACTTTGCCCGTTCTTCTTCGAAGGCATGTGCCGTCATCGCAATAATCGGAAGACGGTCGCTAGACCGGTGCTCACGAATTAATCGTGTTGCTGTTTGTCCATCCATGCGTGGCATTTGTACATCCATCAAGACTAAATCATAATGTATTTTTTGTTGAATAATGGCATCAACCGCTTCTTGACCATCTTCTGCCACGTCAACGATGATGCCTGTGGGATCTAATAGCTCGCGGGCAACTTGTTGATTAATGATATTGTCTTCGACAAGCAAGATGCGTTTGTCGTTGTATTGAGGAATCTGTTGGCGTTGCTGTTGGCGATGAGATGATGCGGGCTCTTTCATCACAATGCCGAGCAATGCACCCAACTGTCTTGGCAGAATTGGTTTTGTCATGACATGAACAATGGCATGCTGTGCCGCCACTTGATCTAATTGTGCTAACTCTGTAAAAGATACCAAAACGCAGCGCGTGGCATATTGGGGGTAGTGTTGAAGTATCCATTGATAGAGGCTTGTGCCATCAGCTTTTGGCATCAACCAATCAATAAAAATCCAGTCTGGTGCAGACTGTGTTTGCAAATAGGTTTGTGCCGCTTCAGCAGAGCACACACAGTCAGCGTTGACGTCAAATGCTGCGAGTTGACCAGCAATTTGCATACAAGCCAGCTCAAAGTCATCGACGACAAGTGCTTTGAGTCCCGTGCGTAGCGGCATGACAACGGGTTGGTTCTGTTGATATGCTAGGGGTAGGGCAAAGCAAAACTGGCTACCGATACCGACCTCAGCACGCACTGTGATGTCGCCCCCCATTGCTTGGGCAAGCCGTTTGGAAATAGCCAGCCCTAAGCCCGTGCCACCATATTTACGGGTGGTCGAGGCATCTGCTTGGGTAAACTCTGTGAACAATTGTCCGAGTTGTTCGTTGGTCATGCCAATGCCCGTGTCTCGGATGATGATATTCAGCAACCAAGTGTCTGCTTGCTTGTTGTCGACACTGACTTCTATCGAGACATAGCCATATTCGGTAAACTTGATCGCATTCCCAAGCAAATTGAGCAATATTTGACCAATACGAATCGGGTCGCCTTTTAAAATCGGTTGCTGGAAACAGGATAGTTCTGGTGCAAGCGTGACAAGCACTTCTAGTCCTTTTCGTCGTGCGGTACTGACGACAGGGATCAGGCTTTGCTCGATGAGTGTTTCGATTTCGATGGGAATGGTTTCGAGTGCTAATTTACCTGCATCGACTTTAGAGAAGTCTAAAATATCGTTAACAATATGTAATAAATTTTGGGCTGAATGATGAATTTTGCTGACATAATCTTTTTGTCTTGCGTTCATTTCTGTTTCGAGTGCTAAGTAAGACAGACCCAAAATAGCATTCATTGGGGTGCGAATTTCGTGACTCATGTTGGCTAGAAAGTCTGCTTTCGCTTTTGCGGCAGCTTCTGCATGTTCGCGAGACTCTTTTAAACAGGCTACTAAGGTTTTTTGCTTTTGTGCTTGTCTGAGGCTGTCGATGAGTACGCCACAGGTACCATGGAATGGCTCTAAAAATGTTGCTAAGGCTTCGGTATAGTCTTGTGCTGAATTGGCGATGCCGTAAACCCCAACAAGTTCTTTGCCGCGATAAATGGGCACACCCATATATTTGTACAGTGGCGGGTGTCCTGCAGGTGTGTGTCCCCCGCGTGGGTCTGATTGCATATCATTACTGATCACAATGCATTCTTCATACATAACGCTGCCGATCATGGTGGCTTGGTTACACAGTAGCATGTCTTGTGTT
This sequence comes from Thiomicrospira cyclica, assembly GCA_022736205.1. Taxonomy (GTDB): domain Bacteria; phylum Pseudomonadota; class Gammaproteobacteria; order Thiomicrospirales; family Thiomicrospiraceae. The sequence goes on along the minus strand of DZAT01000027.1, from coordinate 2,028 downwards.
TTAAGGCGTTCAAACAAAGCCCGAGATGCCTCGTCCCAAGCAATATTGGTGAGTGCGTGAAGTTTTAAGCAGCGTTTGCCGTCTTCTTGAAAAATCACCTCACCAATAAAGCCGTATTGGCTTTTGGTAATTTCTAAAATGGCACGCAACAAATCATCCCACGTTTGGTGCTGTTGGCTGGCATCGGTCACAAAGGACTCGGTGGCTTGTTTAAGCGCATCTAACAGCTGATTACGCAGCGCCGTTTCTTTGCGTGCGTTTTGTAGCTCTGATAAATCGGTAACGATACCAATAAAAGTTGTGTCTTTTTCTGCATCAATGCGACTAATGGCAAGGTGGACAGGGAAAAAGTGCCCTTGCTGATGACGCGCCATCACCGCTCGACCTTTGCCGATAATATGGTTTTCGCCTGTTTGCATTTGACGCTGAATAAAATCATTGTGTTGAGCGGCTAAGTCATGAGGCATGAGCATGCTGACGTTTTTGCCAATCAGCTCGTCTTGAGTATAGCCAAATACGGCTAGTGTCTTGGCATTAACACGCTCGATAATGCCGCGCTGGTTAATCTGAACAATCCCCGAGGCAGCATTGTCGAGAATGGCTGTGTTTTGCATTAAAACACGTTTGGCTTCCTCTTCCGCTTTAACTTTTTGCGTGATGTCTGTGGCAAGTTTGATGATTTTGGTGGCGACACCTTGCTGATTAAAAACAGGGTTATAGCTTGCCGAGATCCAAATAATGCGCCCGTTTTTGCCAACCCGTTTAAAACGATCAGAGAAAAAGGTGCCCTCGTTTAACTTTTGCCAAAAATTGCGATACGCTTCTGAGTTTCTTTCTGCTTCGGGTATAAAGATATGGTGATGTTGATGCTCGATTTCATCGAACTGATAACCAAAAAGCTGCAAAAAGTTATCGTTTGCGATGAGTACCTTACCCGTTAAATCAAACTCGATAATCGACATGGAGCGATTTAACGCACTCAATAGCGCGCGGTCTTCGAGGTGGTCGGCATCGCCATGAAGTGATGCTGGTAAGCTTTTGTTAGGCATTATGCATCTTTTAAGGTGTTGCTGATTGTCTGCACAGCATCTTGGATGTTGGTGAAGCAAGCAAAGAGCGCGGCATCAAAATGGCTGCCAGACATTGTGTGCATGATTGAGATGGCTTCTTCGTGACTAAAGGCTTTTTTGTAGGGTCTTTCTGAGCGCAAGGCATCGTAGACATCGACAATTGCCATCATTCTTCCAGAGAGTGGGATACCTTCGCCTTTGAGTCCGTTTGGGTAGCCAGAACCATCCCATTTTTCATGGTGACTGATGGCGATTTCTTGCGCCATGATTAAAAACTCACCATGCGCTCCCATACTACTCGCTGCGGCAGCTAAAATGTCGTAGCCTTTCTGTGCGTGTTGTTTCATGATGGCGAACTCGTCATCTGTGAGTTTGCCAGGCTTGAGGAGGATGTGATCGGGGGTGGTTACTTTGCCAATGTCGTGTAATGGCGCACATTTTGAGATGAGCTCGATCGTGTGCTCAGAAAGGGCGTGTTCGGGCAGGCGTTGCGCGACTTCTTGTGCCAATAATGTAATGTAGTGTTGCGTCCGTTTAATGTGATTACCTGTACACTCGTCACGAAATTCTGCCAATGAGATCATGACGGCTAAGCTGGCATCTTGTAATTTGTAAATGTCGCTTAGGCGTGATTGTAGTTGCGTTTCGAGGTCGCGTTTGTCTTGCTCTAGCAAGTCTTGATAGTGTTTGAGTGCAAGGTGCGTTTTAACGCGAGCCATCAGTACTTGTGGGTTAATGGGTTTGCTAATAAAGTCATTACCACCCGCTTCTAAGGCTTCTGCTTCATCTTCGGCGGTGTTTTTAGCAGTAATAAACAAAATGGGCAAATGCTGTGTTGTCGGCATGGTACGCAAGGCTCGACAAACCGCATAACCATCAACTTCTGGCATCATGACATCTAATAAAACCAAATCGACACGATTCCTACTCAGAAAGTCGATTGCTTTTTGTCCGTTAT
>DZAT01000167.1 GCA_022736205.1 Thiomicrospira cyclica | reverse complement strand
CAATTTTGACCGATAGCGTTGGCTGTTCATAACCAAAACTACCTGCCATACCACAGCATCCCGCATCGACAATGCTTGCCGATACACCCAATAACGATAACGCTTGCTTGGTGCTTTCAACACCAACTAAAGATTTTTGATGACAATGAACATGAACCGTCACTGGTTGCTCAATTTTTTGCCATTCATACCAAGGGTGCTCATTGGCAAACGCCAACATAGCCTCTTCAAACAACCAAGTCCGTCCAGATAAAGCCATTATCGGCTGCTGTTGCTCAAACGTTAATAACGCCAATCCATCATCACGCAATACCAGCAACTCGGATGGCTCAATGCCAACCAAGCCCCAAACCGCCTCTTGTGGCAATTGATTAAGCGCGGCGAGTAAACAACTTCTGGCTTGCGCTAAAAAACCCTGACTAATTAATAAACGCGGCGAATCAGACATCCAAATAGGATGAACGCAATAACCCAATTTTTGTAACACCTGAATGGTCGCCTGTCCTTGCAACGGATGCAACCAGCGGCTAAAGACATCGACCCAAACAACGACTATTTGACCCTTAGCAGGATTATCACCCTGTCCTATTGACCGCCACCAAACTTTTAAGTCGCCTGCATCGGCAACAGGCAGCTTGCGTAGCTCGGCTAAGAGATTCAGCCAAGGCACAAGTACGCGTAAGCGATTTAACCACGGCAACACCTTGGCATAATGACGATACAGATAGCGCTTAACCGTCTTAGCCTCCCCACCATGCACTTGATACAGCACTTCGGATTTTAAGCGCGTCATATCGACACCCGCTGGACATTCACTTTTGCAGGCTTTGCAGCCTAAACACAAATCAAGTGCGTCTTGTAAGTCATCTTGTGCCATTGCCGCAACGGGATCGGGCGATTGCAAAGCAAAACGCAATAAATTAGCGCGACCACGCGTCGAATAAGCGTCCTCTTGCGTTACCTGAAAGCTCGGACACATGGCACCCGTCGTTTTACGACATGCCCCCGCACCATTGCACTTTTCGACACTTTTGGCAAAACCTAACTCTGCCGACCAATCTAGTCCTGTTGTTATTGCTTGGCTACTAACGGGTAATCGCCAATCGCTATCGATAGCAAGTGTGGTTAAAATTTTATTCGGATTTAACAGATTATTAGCATCGAAAGCCGTTTTAATGCGCCATAAATAACCATAAACCGCATCACCAAGCTGTTCGCGTAAAAATGGCGCACGTAAGCGACCATCGCCATGCTCGCCTGATAACGCCCCTTTATAGTGCTTAACCAAAGCCGATACGCGCGTGGCAATCTGTACAAATAACGTCTTATCATGCGCGTCAGACAAATCCAACTCAGGACGTAAATGAATTAATCCCACCGACGCATGACCATAATAAATACAATTAACCGAAAGCTCAGCCATTAAGGCACGAATATCACGCATAAAAGCACTGAGGTGATGCACAGGCACAGCAGCATCCTCAATAACAGCAACTGCTTTTTTGCGTCCGACTTTACCCATTAATAAGCCAAGCCCCGCCTTGCGCACTTCCCACACAGCAGCCATATCACTACCCTGCACAACACGGCTTGCATAGTGCCCTGTTAGGCTTTGCGCTACTGTTTGCCCTTGTTGTAGTTTACTTTCTAGTTCGG
>DZAT01000166.1 GCA_022736205.1 Thiomicrospira cyclica | reverse complement strand
CTATAATTAGCACGGCATAGTGGAGCAATAGGATGATTACCCGTTTTTATATCGACAATTTCAAATCCTTGGTGAAATTTGATTTGCAACTTTCCAAATTCACTTGCCTGATTGGCTTAAATGGCGCAGGCAAGAGTACCGTGCTGCAAGCCATGGATTTTGTTAGTGCAATTATGGCGGGTGAGGTGAAAAAGTGGCTTGAAAAACGGAACTGGGACATCAAAAGTCTGAACTCCGATTTGACTAACCGCATTAATATAGAAGTTATTGTTGAAATGGAGATGCTCTCCAAGCATTATCGGTGGCACGCCATATTTAGCCGAGGTAAACAACAATGTACGTGGGAGCGATTGGAATGCACTGATAATAACCAGGTGTTATTTAGTGTGGATGATGGTCAGTATAGGTTATACCAATCCATGGCACAGCCAAGTCCGATTCCATTTCAATATACAGGCTCGCTATTATCTCAGTTAAAGCCCGATCTGCTGGGTGAAGAGACGCATGACTTCCACTATCATCTGGTTGCCTTACGTTCGCTGGATTTGTTATCGCCGCACTTATTGCGTCAAAAATCCCGCACAAGTGATAAGGGTGATATTGGTGGTGGAGGTGAACAGTTGTCTTCATTTATCCATCAGTTAAGCGCTAATCAACACGATGAACTGGTTAAGCAATTACGCATTTATTATCCGCAGATTATCGACATTAAAACCACCGCTTTGCGCTCAGGCTGGATACAGCTCGAAGTGATAGAGGAATACTCAAGCACCCGCTATGGGGTACAGGAAATCAGGGTGGAGGCCAAGCATATCAACGATGGGATGCTGCGCCTGCTTGCCATATTGGCGCAGCAGTTCAGTTTGCTGGAAACCCTGCTTTTCGATGAAATCGAGAATGGCATTAATTTTGAGGTCATTGAAAAAGTGGTGGATGCGCTGATCGCCTCGCCCAAGCAAATCATAGTGACTACGCATAACTCGATGTTTCTTAACTACATGAGTGATGACGTTGCCAAACAGTCGGTCATGCTGATTTATAAAACCAAGGCTGGAGTGACTCAAGCGACCCGATTTTTTAGCTTGCCTTCCGTTGCGCGAAAACTGGCAAGCCTGGCTCCCGGTGATGCCATGCTGGATGTGTTTCTTGCCGAAGTCGCGACCGAAGCAGAGCCGTCTTATGTTGAGTAAGATTGTTGTTACTGGGGAGGGCATTACCGATATGGGTGTATGCCGCGATGAATACATTTGCACGGGCGACGATCTGGACATGGGGCCGGTCAGTCTGTTGCTGCTCAAGCTGGTCCATCAGCATTTGCCTGATTGGAACGCTGATCTGATCGACATGGCGCAACCAACCCAACACTTGACGTTAATTTATCATGGGTATTTGGGTGAGATCAGCAAAACGCGCCAACGTCTGCGCCCTAGCAAAACACTGAGCAAGGGCTTTATTGAGCACGCGCAACGTGCGGAAGCTTTGGGGCATTACGCTTTGACCCAGCAGCATGAATTAGCCGCTTATTTCCATGATGCGGATGGAACCCGTAGTGACTCCCCGCAGCGCTGGAATCAACTAAGCATGGCTATTGCCACTGGTTTTCAAGCGGCTGGCTTGAATGAGCGCGGCATAGCTTTAGTACCAAAACCCAAATCGGAGGC
>DZAT01000165.1 GCA_022736205.1 Thiomicrospira cyclica | reverse complement strand
CCGTCTGACTCTAGACCTTCGTTGTTGGCGAATTTTGCTAGGGCTATTTGACCTAAGCCTATGTTTTGACCGTTAGTAAAGGTGCCTACAAGAACGCCGTTTTGGTCTATCGCAATATCGTTTAACGAGCCGCTGGCGTAGCCGTCTTGGGCGATTAGCGATGTTGTCGAAGAGCTTGCCGTATTTGTAAGACCGTTAAAAGTTCCGGTTTGTCCAAAATCCATAACTATCTCTTGGTTTGCCGTGGAGCCGTTGTTCCATGTAAGACTTAAGCTTACAGGGTCTACGCTTTGCAACGAGCCGTCAGTATTAAACGATACAGTACCATTTTTGTACACATTTTTTTCAGTGTCAGCCGCCGCTACTCCCGCTATTTGACCAGGGTTTGGCACAGTTGCAGTCCACGACCATGTGTTTGTGCTCTCTTTTCTAAACGTATATGTAATAGTGTGTTTAGCGCCCAAAGAGTCATAAATATCGGTACTAGCGCCATGTATCGCCGCATTAATCGCCGTAGACGACTTGCTGGAGCCTGTGCCTGTGTTTAGCGTACCCTCCATAGCGTCAAATGTTGTTGTAAACAATGTATTAGGCGGAACTGTCTGCACACCTGAACCAGTCGCATCCCCGTCTATAGATGTTACGCCTATATATAGATTTGCTCCAGTTGTTGTGTTTGGATTTGTAACTGTAAACCTACCGTTTGTATCCACTTTTACCAGCGCTCCATCTGAGTGCCTATCGGCTTGTTGCTGCATTAGCGTTCTAAGATCTTCGGTAGTGTGAAACTTTTTATTTACGTTCGCTGTTGCTGAACTCTTGGCTACGTCGTATTCTGGTCCAGAGGCTAAGGCGGCGGTACTGTAGCTATACTTATATGCCGTTGTGGCTCCTCCCGTTGCGGCTGTTATAACAGAACCTGGCACCGCAACTACAGCGCCCCCAACATCGTTTATTCCTGAGCTATCGCCAGTATTAAGTGACAGCAAAATATTTTTTTTACTGTCACCCTCAACCTGATTACTATTTGTAAGCGTAAGACCGCCATTACCATTTGTACTTGCAGTAACGCCTGTTTGCGGCGTATATGCGTTAATGATAGACGCTATGGCACTCGCCCTTGATTGACCATCTGTGGCTGCGGCAGGGTCTGCAGCCAAAGACGCCGTAATATTGACATTATTCAATGTGATGTTAAGATTCGTAGTTGTTGTGCTTGCGCTCATGTTTGCCAACGAAACTTCCGATCTTTTAAAACTAACCCACATACCTTGATCGTTTTGTAGATTAAATGCTTTTCCGGTGCTGTTAAAAAGAGCCCCCATATCTTCCGGTTTTTGATTTGACGGTGTAGAACTAGGCATATTTGGCAATGTCGGGTTGGATATACTGCCGGCAGTCGCTGAGCCCGCTATTGAGTCAAGTGTATAAATAGACGAATATGTACCAGCCGTTGGTCCGGATGTTAGATTTGCTCTAAGACTTACTGCTTCTGTCGTTTTCGCAGGGACTGTTAGACCTGGGTCTATTACTATATTGCCTGTTGGTTTTGTGGTGTCTATCACATTATTATCATCTTTTACCCAGCCTTGCACCACAAGACCCGCCGTATTTACGAAGTTGCCGTTTGCGTCAAGGTCGAAGTTTCCGGCTCTTGTATAC
>DZAT01000164.1 GCA_022736205.1 Thiomicrospira cyclica | reverse complement strand
TCGAAATTGCAACGGAAATAGCCATTACCGACTGCGAGGTATCGTTCCGAACCTTAAACGGAAACATCGAAAAATTATCAAAATAAGAATAATATGACAATTCAAAAAACAGAGCTTCAAAAAGCGATTGAAAGCTACGAGGCAAAAAAAGCAAAGCTGCAAACCGAAATTGCCGGCGTGGGCGAGTGTAAAACAGGTTTGGAAGCCGTAACTGCAAAAACCGAATACATCAACATGCAAATTACGGCTTACACGCAGGAAATTGCAGACAAAACGGCATTGGTTGCCGAAATAGACGAAGTAATCACCAAATTAAAAGCAGAATAATATGGAACCGAAAACAGAACTTCAAATCGCCATAGAAAGCTACGACGCTAAAAAAGCAAAAGCACAAAGCGAGTTAGACTTGCTTACACGCCAACTCGACAGCTTTATCGCCAAGAAAAACAGCGAAATTGCCGCCAAACAAAGCGAATTGTACGGCTACACCGAAGTTATCACCCGATTAAGCATGTAACCATGGGACAAGATTTAACATTTGTGCGAACGAGCGGCAGCGTGCCGCGTTCGCTTCCGAACGAAGACCATGTGAGTGGTATTGTGTTCCTTTATGGATACACACCGCCACAGATTCCTCAGGCACGTCAATTTTCAAATCCAAGCCTTGTCTCGAACACTGACACATTTGAGGAGGAATATGTCGGTTACGTTGTGAATGAGTTCTTCAAACGTTCACCAAACGCAGAATTGTATGTGATTGTAGCAAGCATCGACAATACGGACAATTTCATCGCGTCAGCAATTACCGAGCTTGCACTGTTTGCGAAAGGTCGAATTAGACAGACTGCTGTTGTTGTGCGAACAAGGCATGACGTAAATGATGTTATTAACGAATGTAGAAACGAGGCAGGTGTGCTGGCTGTCAATGCAATGCCAATGTCAATTGTTCTTGCATGTAATTCATCGTGGGGCATTGATTTTAACGCTCCTGACGATTTTCGGCAACCCGGTGCTGAACGTATATCCATGGTTGCCGGGGATGACCGATACTCCTATGATGATGATGAAATATTTATTGGCAATGCGGGTGCAGTCTTAGGGCTGATTTCAAAAGCCGCAGTGCACGAGAGCATCGCTTGGGTGCAAAAATTTAATACAAATATCGCTTATCCCGGTATAATGAATATTCCGTTGAGTTCATTTTCAAAATCAGAATTAGACGTGATTGATGCTTATGGTTATCTGTATTTCCGCACCTATCCCGGTATCGCAGGCAGTTATATGAACGACAGTCATACTCTGGCTTTACCAACATCTGAATTTTCAAAGATTGAAGCCGTGCGCACCATGGACAAAGTGGAGCGCGGCATACGCACCTACCTCACGCCATACCTCGGCGCACCGCTTTATGTGGATGCCGAAACCGGTAAACTGCGTGCCGATACGGTCGCCTTTATCGAAACCCTTGCCGGACGGCAACTCGAAGACATGGAAAAGGCAGGCGAGCTGAGCGGCTATAAAGTGGAAGTGGACCCGAACCAAAACGTATTGAGCACATCAACGGTCGAAATTGTGGTAAAACAAGTTGCCGTAGGTGTGATGCGAAGAATTAATGTAAAACTCAGTTACGCAACACAGGTATAAAAATGAACGGAATAAGATACG
>DZAT01000163.1 GCA_022736205.1 Thiomicrospira cyclica | reverse complement strand
TTCAGAAGGATTCAGTTGCATGTTTGTTCCTCTATACCTTACTGGGCAATGACTGATGCCAGCTTTTTCAGCTGACTTGCAATCGAGCCATCGATAACCCAATCGCGTGCTTTGATAACAGCACCACCAACAAGTGATGGATCAATATGGAAAGCGATTTCCACATCTGCTGACCACTTCGCATCAAGGGCAGTTTTAATCGCTGTTTGTTGCGCCGCTGACATTGCTGCCGCCGACGTAACACTTGCCCGAACACGACCTTCACCTTCCGCTTTGAGCACATCGAATTGCGCCTTCACTTCAGATAAAGTCGCCAAGCGGCGATTCGCAGCCATGGCTTCAACTAAGCGTTTTGCGTCGTCTGTTAAGACGGTAGCACCCGCTGCATTGACCACACCTGCCACCACACCTGTCGGCGCACTGGGATTGTTAATCAGATCGCTAATCTGGGATTCGGTCGTAATACTGACCAAGCTAGACAATTGTCCAGCCCAGCCGTCTACTGACCCTTGTTCGCGCGCCAAGCCATAAACGGCTTCAGCATAAGGACGCGCCAGTGTCTGTGACTCTGCCATAGCGTTACCCAGAAGTTAAATCTGTTTGACAAGACGATCGATGATGTCTTGATGCTTAGTAGCATCAATCTCGACCGCCAAAATCTGACCTGCACCAGCCACAGCCAGTTGAGCGACTTCGCTACGTAACTGTTCACGAGCAGCCGCAACTTCTTGCGCTAATTCTGCTTGTGCACCAGCACGAACGCGGTCGGCTTCTTCCTGTGCTTTGGTTTTAGCGTCGTCAACGATTTCGTTAGCGCGCTTTTCGGCTTGGCCAATAATGTTTTGAGCCTGCTCTTTAGCATCTTTAAGCACTTCTTTCGCGCGCTTCTCAGCCATTTCGAGCTCGCGCTTGCCTTTTTCAGCGGCTGATAAGCCGTCGGCAATGCGCTTTTGACGCTCTTCCATCAATTTGGAAATTGGGCCCCATAGGACCTTGTTCACGAACCAGATCAGAAGCACGAAGGCAACAATCTGGATCAAGAGCGTAGCATTAATACTCACGGTTCGCCCCTAAGGTTGGTTAACACAAAAACCTGGGTAGGGAAATGCCAAAGCACTCCCTCCAACCACAAATTAAGCGCCTAAAGCCGCTTTCATTGCGCCAACGAATGGGTTAGCGAACAGGAACCACATAGCGAAAGCCAAAATGATGAATGGGAAAGACTCCATCAAACCAGCGAAGATGAACATGTTTGTCATCAAAGCAGGACGCATTTCTGGTTGACGTGCAATACCTTCCAGCGTCTTAGAACAGATTAGGCCCCAGCCGATAGCTGAACCCAAGCCAGCAGCAGCCAGAATAATACCGACACCGATAGCAGTTGCAGAGTAAATGCTCGCAATCATATCTGGAGTGATCATAGTAAGGATCTCCTTGGTTAAGTTTTAAAGTTAAAAGTTGAAAAAATCGTTTTTAATCCAGTTAGCACGGTGCTGACAAGACAAGTGGACTTACGCTCATTTGAATCATCAGCAAAATGTTATGAATTATATCTTAGTGATCGTCCATCTCGGTATGCGCCATGCCTAAATAGACAATGGTTAATACCATGAAAATGAAAGACTGTAATGTGATAACCAACAAGTGGAAAATCAACCAGCCCAAATCAAGCAGTGCTTGTAA
>DZAT01000078.1:1966-7013 GCA_022736205.1 Thiomicrospira cyclica | reverse complement strand
TTGACCCCCTCCTGGCTATCGCCTAGGAAGGGGAATGCGCGAACGAGAGTTCAAAGCTATATTTATAATCGCGTGGATTTTTTATTTTCAAAGTGGTAGCTTTCCGTGTTAAGCAGTTACCCTTGACAATTTTTAGGATGTGAGGATAATTAAATATGTGCGACAGTAGCCAGTCAAGCTGACTTAGGCATTGATGAGGTAATTGGGGTTGCTATCCCTTTGACTGCTGCCGCACTATTTTAAACTTTTTTCTTACCTGTATATTTGCCAATTCTTCAGTCGTCCGTCGGGAGGGTTCCCATAGGAGCGTCTTCTGTTTTCAGGTCAATAATTGAATCACCGTTCACAATAGATACCCCTTCCCAATCCCCAAACCACGCCGTAAATTGTGGCGTGCGCACTTGCGCTCATTGCTGTTTATTCAGGTTAGACTTCTTGCCATTCGGTGCAGGCAAGTAGCCATATTCTGCTTCTAGTTTATCAGCAAAACGATTGTCGTCTTGATCAGTTGCGTTTTCTTATCCGTTTGCGCGGCTTCTTGTATTTCTTGCAAAGCCATCGTAAATTAAACACCCTATCATCATCGCTGAACGCTGTCATATACTCATAAATTGATTCAACCTCAGCATCATTGCTTTCATCAGCTCGAATCATTGGTTTTTTTGCGATCATCTTGTTAAGCGAGCTTCTGCTTAAACTGGCACTAGCTCCGAGTTAGCGACAATTTCATCAATGAAGTCGTGATACAATTATTGCTCAAGCCCTGAGTATTAAACAGAAAAAACAAACCTTAGATAAATATTATTTATTTTTCTTTAATAACAATGATTTGCATATTATAAATATTGTAATACATAATAAGAAGATATAAGTAAAAAAAACAGTAGGAAAAAACATGCAAACACCCCCATTGCCACCAGGATTACCCCAAATACCTGACAGCGTACGCTTCGCGGCGGCTTTAGGGCAGTTTTCTAAATCCATGCAGCAGTTCACGCAACTGCAAGAGCAGACATCAACACGTCTGAGCAAAGTCATTCGACTGGGCATGATTGCCCTTGCAACTTTATTTATTGCTGTTTTTTTGATGATTTTGATCATGGCACAACGGATTAACTTAATGGTCGATAATATTGGCTCGATCAACAATCATTTTCATTTGATGGTTCCCGATATCAGTCATATGCACAGCAGCATGATTAAGATGCAAGAAAATGTCTTAAGCATCGAGGCGATACCTGAAGAAATGAACAAAATGCTTGCCAGCATGGACGATATTCATCAGCACCTTCAAACCATGCACGGACAAGTCGCCACAATGAATACGCAAACGCAGCGAATTGCTTACCAGACGGAAATCATGACAGGACAAATGCGCAGTATCGAAGCGCCCATTAGCCAAATGCAAGTGGACATACAACAAGCTGCACGCCCTGTGCGCTTATTCAATCGCATGATACCAGGACGATAAACATGCAAAACAGCCAATTACTCGATATTTTTTGTGCCAGCATGTCGCAGTTCGAAAAAGCAATGGTACAACTACGCGCCAAAGAAGAGGCACTTAACCAACAAAGCAAACGCCTGATTCGCATTGTTATGACAGCACTGTTGTTGGTGTTTTGTGGCATCGCGGTGCAGGTTTGGACATTCGCCAGCGGTATGGGCGGCGTTGCTAACGACATTAATGAACTGACGAAAAACATGGGCTACACACAGGGTATTATGGGTGGCATGAGTGCGCGAGTGGGTGCGATTGAAGGCAGCGTGCAATATGTACCCAGAATGGTAGAAAGTATGAAAGGCTTTAATGAAAGACTACCATTGTTTGTTGAAGATATCGGCTTAATCGAACAAGAACTCACGGGATTTCAGCAGAGTATGACGCGCTTAGATACCAGCCTAACAGGCATGAATGGCAGCATGTCTCGATTGAACTTTCAAATGCAACTGATGTCGAACCAGACCAAAGAGTTTGGTCGTTTGATGCCGTGAAGCAAAATTCTATATGTCATTTAATTTAACGATCAGCACATCCGTCCAATGGTGGAAAGCACAGGTCGAAAACCATCCGCATCTTTTGGTTTTAGGTTTATGGATAGCATGCATACCCATTGTGTTTGTTTTGCTTGGTGTAAAATTCGATGGCTGGAAAGAAGAAGAAATTAATGTCATTATCAGTGATGCCAAAAACACACTAGAGCACAATCAGTTACAACTCATACAAGACTTTGACACGACGTCTAACCACCTTAAAGGTTTGCCTGAATTTTTGTCATTAGAGCCTAAATTAATCAGCATGCTAGATACTCAGCAAGCAACGCCGCTGTTAATCGATGCTGCCAATCGTTACCTTAAAAATGCGGCTCGTTATTTATCCGTCGATTTGGCTTTTGTGATGGATAAAGACGGTTTTTGTATTGCTGCCAATAATGTTGATACGGCTCAAAACATCATTGGTATTTCTTATCAAGATCGTCGGTATTTTCAAGAGGCGATTCAGGGAGGTTTTGGTGGACAATATGCATTTGGGCGTGTGACCAATATCCCTGGACTCTACTTTTCAGCACCCATTCGAAATGAAACCAAAAAAATTATTGGCGTTGTTGCCATTAAAATTGATTTGCCTAAAGTGACCAGCAGCATGAAGCTTGACCATTATTTTTTGACGGATGATCAGGGTGTTATTATTGCGGCAAGCAATCCTCGCTTGATTTTTAAAACCCTCGCTAACGCCCCCATTTTGCAGCAAACACAAGAGATGCAGCAACAACGGTATAAGCGTCATGCTTTTTTACCTTACAACATCCGTTCTGCACATATCCCCAACAATCCCGAGGTACAAGGGTTAGACGATATCGCTACCCCTGTTCTCATCAGAAGGATTGACAGGGAGCAAGATGGCTTTACGGCATACTTAATTGAACCTTTGCCTTTGCTTGCTCGCATTAACGAGCATGGCTCTTTCGTGTTTATGCTGGCGTTGATGGGCGCAGCGGCAGCATTATGGACAATGATTGCCAGCTTCGTTTTTACGTTTCGGGCGCGACACTATCGCAAAAAAATACAACAAAGTCACGATGCCCTGATTGATTTGAATGCGCGACTAAAACAACAAGCGCAAACAGACTTTCTGACGGGTTGTATCAACCGTCGCTATTTTGATCTACTGCTTAAAGAACAACTGATATTACACAAACAGCAGAACACCTTCTTGTCTATGGCATTATTTGACATTGATTTTTTTAAACGCATTAATGATACCTTTGGTCATGATATTGGCGATAAGGTATTACAGCATGTGTGTGATGTCGTTCAGTATAAACTTAAAGAAAGCGATAGGCTGGCACGCATTGGCGGTGAAGAGTTTGCCATTTTAATGCCCAATACCGATATCAAAACAGCAGAAGCACGCATGGAAAGCGTGAGAAACGATCTCGCACAAACACCGCTACTTTATGGCGAGCTTCTGCCCATTCCTGCCACAATCAGTATTGGTGTGACTGGAATGTGTGCCAGCGATACGGCTGGTTCTCTACTACACAGAGCCGATGATGGCATGTATCGGGCCAAAGAAAATGGTCGCAATCAGGTTGTTGTTACCTAACCTCAATCGAGAGCTGCTCAAGACAGGCTGGCTTTTAAAACCATTTTTATCCCAAAACTACGTTATAATTTGCGTATATAAATAGCGACAGACTCAACAAAAATGAACACACTTGCTTCTCGCCGTCATTCTTTTCGCCAAGCCTTAAGTGAACGCACACTCATTTTAGATGGTGCGATGGGTACAATGATTCAAGGCTACAAGCTTGAAGAAGCTGACTTTCGTGGCACGCGCTTTACTGATCACCCGATTGACCTGAAAGGCAATAACGATTTACTGACCCTCACACGCCCCGATGTCATTGCTGCGATTCATCGCAGTTATTTGGATGCAGGCGCACAGGTACTCGAAACCAACACCTTTAACAGCACCAGCGTTGCGCAAGAAGACTATCATTTGTCTGAGCTGGTGGTCGAATTAAACCGTGAAGGCGCGGCATTGGCACGTAAAACAGCCGACCAATTTACCAGCGATACAGGCATCATGGCTTGGGTCGCAGGGGTGTTAGGTCCAACGAGCAAAACCTTGTCGCTATCACCCGATGTGAATGACCCAGGCTATCGAGCCACCACCTTTATGGCAGTAAAAGCCGCTTACCGTGAAGCCGCCATTGCGTTATTAGAAGGCGGTGCAGACTTTTTAATGATCGAAACCATTTTCGACACGCTCAATGCCAAAGCCGCCATTTATGCCATTATGGAGCTGATCGACGAGCGTGGTGAAGACATCCCGATTTGGATTTCAGGTACGATTACCGATGCCTCGGGTCGTACTTTGTCGGGTCAAACACTCGAAGCTTTTTACAATTCGGTACGTCATGCCAAGCCCATTGCCATTGGCTTAAACTGTGCCCTCGGTCCTGCAGAATTGCGCCCTTATGTCGAAGAATTATCGCGCATTGCTGAATGTCGCGTCTCTGTTCACCCCAATGCAGGGCTACCCAACGAATTTGGTGAATACGACCTATCACCCGAAGACATGGCAAAAGAAGTCGGTGACTGGGCAGCGAATGGCTGGTTAAACATTGCTGGTGGTTGCTGTGGTTCAACACCCGCGCATATTGCCGCCATTGCCAAAGCGGTGACCGCACACGCGCCGCGCGTCATTCCCGAAATCCCGATTTATACTCGCTTATCGGGTTTAGAGCCGCTCACACTTGATGAGCGCATTGTCTTTGCCAATGTCGGTGAACGCACCAACGTCACAGGTTCGGCTTTATTCCGTCGCCTGATTAAAGAAGGCAACTACAACGAAGCCTTGAGCATTGCCTTAAAGCAAGTCGAAAATGGCGCGCAAATCATCGATATCAACATGGACGAAGGCATGTTAGATGCGGTCAAAGAAATGACCACTTTCGTCAATTTGATTGCCTCTGAACCTGATATTGCCCGTGTACCGATGATGATCGACTCGTCGAAATGGGAAGCGGTGGTTGCGGGG
>DZAT01000078.1:0-1866 GCA_022736205.1 Thiomicrospira cyclica | reverse complement strand
CATTGTCATATTTCGGGCGGCGTGAGTAACGTTTCCTTCTCCTTCCGTGGTAACAACCCTGTACGCGAAGCGATTCACAGTGTCTTTTTATACTATGCCATTCAAGCAGGCATGGACATGGGCATCGTTAATGCGGGCGCGATGGTGATGTTCGACGACATCCCTGAAAAGCTACGGATTGCCATTGATGATATGGTGCTGAACAAAGACCCAGAAGCCTCTGAGCGCTTGCTGAATATTGCGCAAGAATTTTCGCATGCAGGTGCAGAAGTGGAAACCGAAGTCTTGGCATGGCGCGAATTGCCGATTGAAAAACGCTTAGAACACGCGTTAGTAAAAGGTATCGATGCCTTTATTGATGCCGATACCGAAGAAGCCCTCGCCAAAATCGGTAGCCCCTTGCATGTCATCGAAGGTCCTTTAATGGACGGCATGAATGTCGTCGGTGACTTGTTTGGTGCGGGTAAAATGTTTTTACCACAGGTGGTCAAATCGGCACGGGTGATGAAAAAAGCCGTCGCTTGGTTACAACCAGCACTACTGGAAGAAAAAGAGCGCAACGGCGGCGGCAATAGCCAAGGCAAAATTGTAATGGCGACCGTTAAAGGCGACGTTCACGACATCGGTAAAAATATTGTGGGCGTGGTATTGCAGTGTAATAATTTCGAAGTCCTCGACTTAGGCGTGATGGTATCGAGCGAAAAGATTTTACAGTCGGCCAAAGACTGGGGTGCAGACATGATTGGTTTGTCGGGCTTAATCACGCCCAGCCTAGATGAAATGGTACACGTTGCCAAAGAAATGCAACGTCAGGGCTTCACTATGCCGCTGCTCATCGGGGGTGCGACCACTAGTCGCGCCCACACTGCGGTCAAAATCGACCCAGCTTACGAAGGTGCTGTGGTGTATGTAAAGGATGCTTCTCGTGCTGTCGGTGTGGCGCAATCGTTATTATCAAAAGAACTTCGTGAAGCCTTCACAGCACAAACCAAAGCCGAATATGTGCAAGTGCGCGAAGAACGCAAAAAACGTGGAGAAGGTGCTGCCCGCATCCCCTTATCGACTGCTCGCGCCAATCATATTGCACTCGACTGGGATAATTACACACCACCCAAACCGTCATTTTTAGGTGTGAAAGTATTAGAAGACTATCCGCTCGATGATTTGATTGAACGCATCGACTGGCTGCCTTTTTTTAATGCGTGGGGATTGGCAGGAACCTTCCCAGCCATTCTGACCGATAAAGTTGTTGGTGTAGAGGCGAATAAACTCTATATCGACGCACAACTGATGCTGCGCCAGATCGTGTCCGAAAAATGGCTGACCGCGAAAGGCGTATTCGGCTTCTGGCCTGCCAACCGAAGCGACAATGGCGACGACATCATCCTGTTCAAAGATGACAACCGCAAAGAAGAAATCACGCGCTTGCACCATATCCGTCAGCAGATGGATAAAAAGCGTGGCGGTTACAACCAGTGTTTATCGGACTACATAGCACCACTCAATCCGCATGGCTTAGGTTGCCCTTGCTGCACGGGAAAACTCGACTTGCCCGCGCGTCATATTCGTGACTATATCGGCGGCTTTGCGGTCACGGCTGGCATCGGTATCGATGAACACATTGCCCGTTTTGAAGCTGACCATGACGACTACCACAGCATTATGCTTAAAGCTCTCGCCGATCGTTTGGCAGAAGCCTTTGCCGAACGCTTGCACGAGCGGGTGCGTAAAGAATTCTGGGGCTATGCCAAAGATGAAGCACTCGATAACGAAGCACTGATTGCGGAAAAATATCGCGGTATTCGCCCAGCTCCCGGTTATCCAGCTAACCCCGAGCATACCGAAAAAGGTATTTTATGGGAACTG
>DZAT01000162.1 GCA_022736205.1 Thiomicrospira cyclica | reverse complement strand
ACATATTCCACAATCCTCACCATCGCCAGTGTATCCAGTTCGCAATAGTCCAATAGTGCCTGATACAACGCTGCTCTCCTTTCTTGGCTTGTCTCTGCCTTCATCATTTCGGTAAAGGCTTCCATGGCAGCACCGCCATGTCCGACTGTTAAAGTTTTGTAGCTTAAATCGGGCGCAATGGTGGGCAATACGGCTTTAATCGACCAGCTGCCTTTCATATCGGGATGATAGTAGTGGTTTCGCATCAGCGGTAATAGATCGAAAATGCGTGGCATGAGTGCCTCAATGCCTACTTTATGTTCTGGAAAGGCTTGCGCCATTTCTTGCAGTCGAGTTTTTTCAAAAGCAGCGTTATAGACAAAAATAGTACCTTCTGTGCTCAAGGTAGCCAGCAGACTTTCGGTAAATTCACGACGAGGATCAGACAAACCATCGCCTAAAAAGGCATGATGTGTGATCGTCTCGGGCGTTTGGATATGGCACGACCATTGAAATGGCACTTGCTGATAAGGTCGCGTGCCAGCCCAGATAGGAATCGCAAGGTTAATGGTTTCAAAATCGATATGGTAATAAGGATAAGGTAAACCTTCGATAATGACTTTGGCTTGTGGGTCTAGCTCGGCTCGTCCTGTTTGCAGCGTGCGCCAAATGCGCTGAAATAAGGCTTTGGGTAAATCTGCTTCTGCCAACTGGGTCAAGTCATCTTTTCCATCTAATAACAATTGTTGCGCGTATTTGCCGCCTCTGGGTAATACTTTGGGCGAGGTGACAGGGACGGGCTCAAATGCTTGTGGATCGCAATAGTGTCGAAAACTACAGCCAAAAGGTTCGTTGCACTGATTACCAACAGCAATCGCTGGCTCTTTTTTGAGCGCTACGGTCTGTTGTGCTTGCGCAATCCAGTCGGGCACTTGCTGCGCTAAGGTGTTGACGGTTTTTGTTTCGATTTGATGTTTGAGCAAGCCTTGGTAGTTGTCGTCGCCCATGTAAACAAATTGGTTATCGATATGCGCGATTTCTATGCGACTAACGGGGACGTTATTCTGTGCCAACACATAAGCCTGTACAGCAGCGTCTTCGAGATGATAGGGCTTCACACTGGTGGATGATTTAACTTCGACCAAGCGCCAACCGTGCTCATCGGGTAACAGCAAGTCGGCGCGAATTAATGTACCTTTGTGCTCAAAGGTCGCTTCAAACAGCGGTTTGGGCGACTCCTTGAGGTGGGCTTGAGTCTGCGCTAAGGCTTCGCTTAAGCTAGAAGGATCGATCAGTACGCCATCGGGATAGAGCTGACGGGCTTTGTCGCCAACCGCATCGCCCGTGCTAAAACCAACCGCCATACCATCGTCGATCATTTCCAATTCTGGCTTGTGCGTCTTGAGCCACAGCCGTTTAGGGCATTGACGGTGCAGAATAATGCGCGATTTGGAAAGTCCAGCCATATTTTTACCTGTAAACAATGTGAAAGTCATTGTAGCCTATTCCAACTGGCACGCCTTAAAAATCATCTGCCATCAAGCTTCTTTTTTCATGAATGCCAGTTGCGTTTTCGAGCATCATCGTCCACAAAACGGCATTATTAACGACTGGATCTTTTTCTGGATCATTGTACTTTTCGGATAAGGCGGCATAAACCGCATCGCCTGGTTGCATATCGATGGCAATTGACCCTAAATATGGCCAGATTTGAAC
>DZAT01000161.1 GCA_022736205.1 Thiomicrospira cyclica | reverse complement strand
GTGGTCAAGGATGGGGATGTGTTGAACTTCTTGTTTAACGTGTAAACGTTGTTCACGTTAGATCAACACCAGCGCACAAAATCACGCTCTGATCTTGTGTGTCATTGGTAGCTCGCTGCATGGGCTCAAACCACCCATGCAATGTGCTAAATTGCGGCGTATCTGCATTGATCTGACTGACACACGAGAACCGACTCATGAGCACACTATCCATTGCCAACATTCTTGAGCTGCCGGTACAAGAGCGCATTCATCTGGTGGAGTTGATCTGGGATAGCGTTGCTGCCGTACCTGAAGCATTACCAGCCTCGCCTGAACTGATTGCTGAGCCTCGGTCAACGGCGGCGCAACACCACGGCTAACAATGCCATCCCAGATGGCTGCAACCAGTTCGATTTGTTCATCAACATCAAGCACGCGAGCTTGCTGCAAAAGTTGAGTATTCATGATTTGGACTCCATTCAGAACCAAATGGGGTAATTTTAACGTTGGTCATTCACCATGCTGAAACGTATGCTTAACGTGCAAACTCAGCCGAGGGAGAACCCAAGCGCAGCCGCTGGAGTCGTTTGGCTGGAGCGTAGAGTTATGCGTCATGCTTGAGTACACGCTCGATGCGGCGATCTGGGATCAACCAGAGTAATGCCACAAATACCAAAACAAGCAGCGCCGCCCACGATGCAACAAACGTCAGCGAAATAGCCAGCACATAAAGGATGGGAGAGAGTTTACCTTTCCAGTCGTTTCCCACGGCCTGACGAAGAATGGACACATCACCTTGCGAGGCAATAATGGTCAGCTGTAATAGCCAGTACGCTATTGCAGCACATAACAGCACGAAGCCATAGACGGCGGTAGGCATTTGGGCGAAGTGATTCTCACCCATCCATCCCGTAGCGAATGGAATAAGGGATAGCCAAAACAGTAAATGCAAGTTTGCCCACAATACAGAGCCTGTTACACGAGTGACGGTATGTAACATGTGATGATGGTTGTTCCAGTAGATACCTATAAATACGAAACTCAGCACATAACTTAGAATCACTGGAATTAATGGCACAAGGGCATCGAGAGTGTTGCCATGAGGCACTTTTATTTCGAGCACCATAATTGTGATGATAATCGCCAGCACTCCATCGCTGAAGGCCTCAAGTCGAGTTTTTCCCATTGAATACGTCCTTTGTGTGTTTGTTTAATTTGATCGTGATGCTCAGGCGAATTTCCAGTGGACGACAAGCGCGACAGCAGCCGGTAAACCAAAGAGCAATAGCATAATTGGCAACTCGTCGCGCAGTGAATACCCTGCATGACTAATGCCAACCCACATGTTAAAGGCGGTAGCCACAAGCCAGAGCGCCACGAAAGCATAGGTGGCCCAGGCTACCGCGCCAGGAAAATGCTGAACGAACAGTCGGCTGTAGAAAAAAAGGCTGGCAAACATTAGCAAACCTGACACCAAGATAAAAACAGTTCTCATGAGGCACCTCCTGTAGTTTGGAACAATGACGCATAACGCGTTTTATACCGCATTAGCGCCACATAACTCAATAAAAAACCACCGCCTAACAATGCGATAAACTATACAACTAGTTGTTTTTTATGACATAAGCCTCGTTATCGAGGCGCTTGCGCATCACACCAACAGGCTGAAATATAAGCCTGAAATTCTGAAAACATAACAGCCACTCTCAACCCAACCTCTCC
>DZAT01000077.1:5287-7113 GCA_022736205.1 Thiomicrospira cyclica | reverse complement strand
CCCCAGTCGGGTTGTCCTGTTACAGGGCAGTTCGATTTAAGCAGGTGGCTATGCCAGCAAGCATTACCGCTGAGGTGACCGGTTTGTAGTAGGGTTGTATCGGGGCAATAGTGTTCAATCGTCACATCTAAGCTGTCTAAGCAAATGCCTGGTAAATTGCCAATAGAAAGGGCGTTAACAGCATGAATTCGCATCGAAACAATCGCGCCAGCACAGGCAGATAAGTCGTGGGTGACTTGAGTAATTAGATCAGATTGGTGGGCAAAGCGATGTGCATTAAGCGAGTTTAAGTAGAGTTTAAACGATTTCGATTCAATGATGTTGGGGCTGCTGGCAGGGATACTAAATTCGCCAATCGCTACTTGTGGTAAGCCCTGCGCATTGAGCCAAGAAAGCTCGTAGCCTGTCCAAATATCGACCCCATGCAAGGGGCTTGGCGATAAGTGTTGCCGATTTTCGCTGCGAGGTACGGCAAACAGTAAACTGGCATCGTATTGGGTTGGGTACTGGGTATGATGTCCCAGTTGACTATTTTCGATGTGTGACATGGTAAGCCTTTATTAAGTAGATCGCTTTATTGTAATGGATTTTGTCCAATACTTAAAACTTGATCTATATCAAGTTTTGCGTCATGATAACACCATGAAAAAACTAACCAATATAACCTTTAACGCTACATATGCGCAGCTTGGTGACGATTTTAGCGCGTCTGTTCGTGCTGATGCCTTAGACAATGCTCGCTTGGTTGATGCGAGTGATGACTGTGCGCAATTAATCAGCATTTCTTTAAATGATGTGTCATTGTTAACGGCAGTGTGCGCTGGTGAGCAGCTGTTGTCGGGCATGAAGCCTATTGCGGCTTTGTATGCGGGGCATCAGTTCGGGCATTATGTGCCGCAATTAGGCGATGGTCGCGCATTACTGCTGGGCGATATGACGCACGAGGGTCAGCGTTGGCATTGGCAGTTAAAAGGGGCAGGGGTGACACCGTTTTCACGTCGGGGAGACGGTCGAGCGGTGCTGCGTTCGAGTATCCGTGAGTATTTGGTATCTGAGGCGATGGCTGGGTTGGGTATTCCAACCACGCGAGCTTTGGCATTGGTTGCCAGCGATTTACCTGTGTATCGGGAAAGTGTCGAGTCAGCCGCTTGTGTGTTGCGTGTGGCGCAGAGCTTTGTGCGCTTTGGTAGTTTCGAGGTGTTCTATTATCGCGGTCAATACGATTGTTTGCGCGATTTAGCCGATTATGTCATTGAATATGACTTTCCAGATTTTGCACAACACGATAATCCCTACCTCTCTTTGCTCGAAGTGGTGATTGAACGTACTGCTCGTCTCTTAGCGCATTGGCAAAGTGTCGGCTTTATGCACGGAGTGATGAATACCGACAATATGTCGATTGTGGGGCTAACATTGGACTATGGTCCTTTTATGTTTATGGAACGCTATCAACCCGACTTTATTTGCAATCACTCCGACACAGAAGGGCGCTATGCCTTTAGTCGTCAGCCCGAGGTGGCGTTATGGAATTGTGCTTGTTTGGCGCAAGCCTTGTTGCCTTTGCTCAATGATGACACTGATACCGTTGTTAAGCTAGCACGCACGGCATTGGACGCTTATTGGTTGCATTATCATGGTCATTATTTGGCATTGATGCGTGCTAAGCTGGGGTTAGTGCACGCACAAGAGGGGGATGCGCTGCTGATTCGTGACTGGTTAACTGTGTTACAGCGCGAACGACTTGATTTTACGCTTGCCCATCGTCGTTTGGCGACGCAAACAGTTTGCCCTTATACTCAGGCAGAAAGTGTTGTTTGGTGGGCGCG
>DZAT01000077.1:0-5187 GCA_022736205.1 Thiomicrospira cyclica | reverse complement strand
TCGTCTTAGGGTGCTTGATGTTTGTCTTGCCATTTGAATAGGTCGAGAATTTTAACGCTATCGGATTCGGTATCAATTTGGTAAACAATGGTGTAGCCTTTGAAAACCATATCGCGAACCGATGGGTTGTCACTGTGTTTTGATGCGGGATACATTTCGGGAAATTGCTTTAGTGTATCGATTTGCGCTAGCAGTGCATTGCCAAACCGTTGCGCGTTGATTAAGTGATCTTGAGCAATGTAGCGAATAATCGTTTCGTATGCCTTTTGAAAGCTTGGTTGATAGACAATTTCCATCGTTAGCTCAAGTTATCTAATAGCTTTTTTGACCAAGCCTTGAACTCTGCCTCAGAAATGACATCGGTACACGCCATTGCCCGTTCGACACGGGCGCGCGCTTCGGCTTCGCTAGTGATAATAAAGTCGGGTAACGCTTCTTCTACCCTCACCTGTTGACTCGAAAATTGGCGTAATACGCCCATGACTTGCTCGTAATAGTCTTCTTCGACACGCAAGGTAAGGGTATGCATGATGGTTACTCCTGCTTAAGCAGTTTTTCTAACTTAACGATTTTCTTTTTAATGTGTGCTTCAAAGCCAAAAGGCGGGTTGATAATTAGCATGCCCGTGCCATTCATGGCGAGGGTGTTTTCCAGTCCTGTCATGATTTGCAAGTTAAGCACCTTTTCATCATCGTTTACTAGCGCACGCATTTTATTAACGAATGGCAAAGCGCTTGCGCGGGTTTTGACGGGATACCAAATGGCAAATACGCCCTGACGGAAGCGCTGCAATGCTTTAGGAATGGTGTCGTATAGTCGAGCATAATCGTTTTGTTCAAAAGGTGGGTCGATATGAACGAGGGCGCGCTTCGCTTCTTTGGGTGGTAGCAAGGCGATTAAGGCTTCGTAGCCATCGCGCTGATGAATATGCACACGACGGTTATTACCAAAATTCTCACGCAGGTGCTTCATCGGGCCATCAGAGGTTTCGCACAATGTTAGCGTGTCAACAATACGCAAATGCTCTGCCATGAGCAGGGGCGACCCTGGATAATAGCTGAGCTTGTTGCTCTCGCCATTGAGATCTTTAACGATCGACAATAGCGGTTGCCAATCGGGATCGGTGCTGCCCCATAGTTTGCCAATGCCGCCCTTCCATTCGCCTGTTTTTTGCGATGGCGTAGCAGTTAGGTCGTACATGCCCGCACCTGCATGGGTGTCGAACATCGCTAATGGCGTGTCTTTGCGTTGCATAAAGGACACCAGTTCCAATAGGATCAGGTGTTTGAAAACATCGGCAAAGTTGCCAGCGTGGTAATGGTGTAAGTAGTTCATGGTAAGATTGTACCATAATCATTTGTATCGTGAATCGAATCGATTCTGTATGCGTTGATTAACGCCTCAACTTGTGAGGCGTTGGATTCGATCATTTTCGGATGTCACTTCACCATCTTAAAGTCTAAAATTTGCATATTCATAATTAAGCCAGCATCTTGTATCGGTAAGACAACGGCATCGACCCCTGAATCATTATGATGCGAATGCCACCAACCTGGTGGGGTGATGAAGGTAGAACCTGGTGTCCACATCGCCTTGATGGGGTTGATGATATTGCCGTTTTCATCGATATCTTTACCAATCATGGTGTAGGTATCAGGGCCTGCGCTAACGCAATGATCAATCGCAATCGAATTGTGACGATGCGGTTTTTGCACCACGCCAGCAGGCAGGATGTTATACAAAGACCATAAGGTATGGGTGAGCGTCATGGTTTGTGGGAAATTGGGGTTTGATAACAACACACCCAAGCGATTACGTTGTTGTGCGCCACCGATGGCACGTTCATTTTCTAAAGCTTCGCTTAGGCGTTCTTTGGTGTAAAGTACAGGCGTAAAACGAGCCTCTTTGGGCGCAACGCCTAAATAAGATAACAAGGGCGCATCGTTAACCCAAAATAAGACGCTATCGGTTGTTGCTTGGTGTAAGGCTTTGCTGGTTGAGGGTAGGGTAAATAAATCACCTGCTTTCCAATCGATCTTGCCTTGATCAGCAAGGGTGCTACCTGTGCCATAAATAACAAAATAAAGCTGCGAAGTGGCAACAAAGTCGGTGGTAAAGCTTTCTGCTGCGTTAACACGCAAATAACCTGCCAATAAATTGGGCGAAGTTGCTGCGTAGTTGGTTTGCAAATTGGGCGATAAGTCGAAAGGAATCAAGCGGGTTTCGCCAGATTCGTGCAGATTGCTTAAAAAAGCTTCGACCTCAATTTTGGGCATTTTGGGATTAACAGCAGATAGATATTCCTTAAACTGCGCTTGCGCTTCCCAGGTTGCGTTGTTGTTTGACGAGGACATGGGTCTCTCCATAAAGTAGCTAATTATTAATATGGAGAGATAATATCATTAAAAAATAGTCAAATCAAATCAATACAATGGCTTGGTTTTTACTGTTCGTTTTTAACATTAAACCTCGATACGGCCGTCAGTGTGCTGTGTGCTTGTTGTTGTAAGTTGTGCGCGGTTGCTGCTATGTCTTCTACCATTTGCGTGTTTTCACTGGTGCTTCTGTCCACGCCATTCATCGACTTGGCGATATCTTGTAACGCCACTTCTTGTTTTTGTGTCGTTGTGGAAATATCGTTCATGGTATGACGTAAATGCTGCGTTTCATGATTAATGGTTGCTAAAGAAGCGGATACGGCATCGACGAGCTGTGTTCCTTCGAGCACTTTTTGGATCGTACCATTGATGAGGTTGCGGATATTGCCCGATGCTTCAGCCGATTTGCCTGCTAAGGCGCGTACTTCACTCGCGACTACGGCAAACCCTCTACCGTGTTCACCCGCACGTGCAGCTTCTACGGCTGCATTCAATGCTAATAAGTTGGTTTGAAAAGCAATACTATCAATTAGGGTAACGATTTGCGCCATTTGTTCGCTTTCTGTACGCATGTTTTGAATCGCCGCAACGGTCATCTGCATTTGCTCGTTGGCTTTTTGCAGTAGTGCCTGTTGTTTATTGGTGAAGTCTTCGGCTGTTTTAACACTTAAACGAACGGCAGCCAGTCCTTCGTTCGAAGCGTCGATATTGCCACGAACGTGATGTACGGCTTGTGCCTGTGATTGTGTGCGTTGGGCAAGATTTTCGTTGTCGTTTGCTACGTCATCGCTTGCATTCATGACTTGCTGTGCGGTATTTTCAATGTCGCGAACAAATTGTGCTATGTTGGCTTGACTGCTATTGAATGCATTGACTAAGGTTGCCAATTCACCTTCGGTCGGTGTCGCCACGACGACCCCTAAGCTGCCCTGAGATTGAGAGATGGTTGCTTTTGTCAGTTCGCCAATAATAACTTCGAGTGTGTTTAGGGTGTTGTTAATGCTGTTAGTTAGGTTGGCTAGCTGTCCGTGTGATTGCGAGGTAATTTGTGCGGTAAATATGCCTTTACTCGCCATTGCCATTGCCTGTTCAATTTGACTGAAAGTGTTTTGAAAGGTATGTTGCATCTTCAATACAGAGGCGTCGACTTGCTGACTCAAGTGACCATTGTTTTTGTTGTTCATGCGAACCGAAAAATCACCAATAGCAATACCTTGCAGTACGGTATCGAGCGAGTCCATTGTCTGTTTGATTTGCTCTGAGCTGGCATTGACTGCTCGTTTCATCGTGCCTAAATCGCCTTTAAGATCTTCTGTCACTTGTTGACTAAAATCGCCGCCTGCCATATTGGTCACAACCGTGTTAACCTGACCAATACTATTTTGCAGTGTAACCATTAAATCATTGAACGCATCGGCTGTTTGACCTGTTTCGTCATTTGAAAGGTGTTGTGCCCTGTGGTTAAAGTCTTGTGTTTCCCGAATGCGTGTGGCTGTTTCGGCCAAGGAGCGGACGGAGCGACGAATATTGCTCGATAAAACCAAGCCCAATCCAATAGAAACAGCTATGGCTAGAAGGGTTAATAGACTTAACATCCAAATGGCATCATTGGCTGTTTTGGTGGTTAGTTCGAATTTTGCTTTACCAGCGTCAATGCTTGACTGGGCTAATTGGTTTAGTGCCTTGTCTAAGGCATTGCCCTGATCACGCAATTCATTTTGTACAAAATGCATCGCTTTATCAGTCTGACCTAAGGGTTCGCTGTTAGCAATATCAATGAGTTGCTGGCTCATTTTATGATAGCTTTCCCATATTGCTTTGGTTTTATTGATGTGATCAATGGCTGTTGCATCATAATAAAGCGGTGCTGCAAGGTTTAGGTTGTTGGTGACACCATCGCGTCCGCGTTTGAGTGTTTCGATGGGTTTTTTGCGTTGTTCTTCATTTTTTGCGCTGAGATAGGTTCTTTCGGCACGTTGTAAGTATAATAAATCTGTAAGAGCTTGTTTGGCGTATAAAGCAGCACCCATGTCTTTGCTGTACAGTATTTGCATCAGCTGTGTTTGCTGATTAATTTGATAGAGTCCATAGCCACTCGCAATAGCGGTCATGATTGAAATGAGAATAAAGCTGCTTAACAACTTGGCACGCAATGGCAAATTTAGAAACCACATAACTACAAACCCTCGATTACGTATAAAAGCACAAATTGATTATAGCAAACAAGTACAACGTGAGCTAAGTCTAGATGCCGTTTTTGCTTATTTTATAAGGAGATTACAATGTTTTATCAATGGTCATTAAGCCTATTTATTTTTCTGGCTTTTACTTTTTCTGGATTATCGTTAGCACAAGATAAGGCAGAAAAAATCGTCTTTGAGCAGCTGCAAGACTATATGGAGTCGGCACCTTTTGCGGATGGCGTTATTACCACGGCACAACTTAAAGCACTCAAGCCACAGCCTGTAATTGTGGATACACGATCAGCCGAAGCCTACGCAAAAGATCATATTGCGGGCGCCATTAACATCGATTGGCGCTTTGTGTTGTCTGAGGCAAGGCAGCTACCCAAAGATGGTTTAATCGTACTGTATTGCGACACAGGTATTTTATCGTCTAAAGCGCATTTAGCCTTGCGCCTCGTCGGGTACGAGCAGGTTAAGGTGTTGTTTAATGGTTACGAAGGCTGGAAGGCAAGCAAAAAATAAGCACCATTCTGGCATAAGTTCAACTGATAAAAACGAGATTTTAATGCGATGATTTCCGATATAATTGAATTCATTTTCATTCATATCGAATACCAATGCGC
>DZAT01000076.1 GCA_022736205.1 Thiomicrospira cyclica | reverse complement strand
CTCATTGCGCGTCGTGTTCGTGAAATTGGGGTGTTTACTGAAATCGTCCCTTGTGATGTCGATGATGCTTTTGTCCGTGCTTATGGTGCAAAAGGTGTTATTTTGTCGGGCGGGCCCGAAAGTGCTTACGCTGAAGACACACTGAAAGCACCGCAAGCTGTATTTGAACTCGGTGTGCCTGTATTAGGTATTTGTTATGGTATGCAAACCATGGCGCAGCAATTGGGTGGTTTGGTCGAACCAGCCGATGCGCACGAATATGGTTATGCTAAAGTGCGCGCACGTGGTCATACCACGCTACTCAAAGACATTGAAGATGAAGTCACAGCAGAAGGCTATGGCTTGTTAGATGTGTGGATGAGTCATGGTGATCAGGTCGTGACCATGCCAGAAGGCTTTAAGCTGATGGCAAGTACGGATACCTGTCCGATTGCAGGGATGGCAGATGAAACCCGTCATTATTATGCTTTACAATTCCATCCCGAAGTGACGCACACTAAGCAAGGCGGTCGTATTTTAGAACGCTTTGTTGCTGATATTTGCGCTTGTGCGTGCTTGTGGGATACACGTCATATTATCGATGATCAAGTGGCGCGTGTGCGTGAATTGGTTGGCACGGATGCCGTGATGCTTGGCTTGTCGGGTGGTGTGGACTCGTCAGTTGTCGCAGCATTATTGCACAAGGCAATTGGCGATCAGCTCACCTGTGTGTTTGTCGATCATGGCTTATTACGTCACCAAGAAGGTGATGCGGTGATGGCAATGTTTGCCAATAACATGGGCATTAAGGTCATTCGTGTTGATGCGACGGAACAATTTATGACTGCCTTGGCTGGTGAGTCTGATCCCGAAGCCAAACGCAAGATTATCGGTAAAGAATTTATTAACGTCTTTGAAGCGCAAGCGCGAGCGATGGCGGCTTCGGGTGTGAAGTGGTTGGCGCAAGGCACGATTTATCCCGACGTCATTGAGTCGGCGGGTACAAAAGGTGGCAAGGCTAAGGTTATTAAGTCGCATCATAATGTGGGTGGTTTGCCTGACGACTTGGCGTTTAAGCTTGTCGAACCTTTGCGAGAGTTGTTTAAAGACGAAGTGCGTAAGTTGGGTGTTGAGTTGGGTTTGCCAGCCAGTATGGTTTATCGTCATCCTTTCCCTGGTCCGGGTTTGGGTGTGCGCATTTTGGGTGAAATTAAGCAAGAGTACGCTGATATTCTGCGTTTGGCGGATCATATTTTCATCGAAGAACTTCACAACAGCGGTTGGTACGATAAAGTATCGCAAGCCTTTGTTGTTTTCTTACCAGTGAAATCTGTGGGTGTGGTTGGTGATTTCCGTCGTTACGATTATGTGGTGTCGCTACGTGCCGTCGAAACCATCGACTTTATGACTGCTCGTTGGGCGCATTTGCCTTACGAACTGCTCGAAAAAGTATCGGGTCGCATTATTAACGAGATTCCGCGTATTTCTCGTGTGGTATACGATGTGTCGAGTAAGCCGCCTGCAACCATCGAATGGGAATAAAACCGACTGCGCAGACATCTTGCGTTGGTTTATCTGCACCACCTGATCTCGATCAGGCTGGGGTTGATGTCTTTTGGATGGAGAAGGCGTTGCTGTTGGCTGCGCAAGCAGAAGCGAACAACGAAGTTCCTGTTGGCGCATTAATTGTTTACGAGGGAAAGTGCATTGCAGCTGCTTGCAATGCACCTATTAGCTTAAATGACCCAACAGCGCATGCTGAAATACGCGCATTGCGTGCGGCAGGTCATTATCTTAACAATTATCGACTACCCGACACGACCCTTTATGTTACGTTAGAGCCTTGCAGTATGTGTGCAGGTGCGATGGTGCACGCACGCATTGCGCGCGTGGCATTTGCCAGCCACGATCCGCGAACAGGTGCTTGTGGTAGTGTCTATAATTTGTTACAAAGTGAACAACTCAATCATCGTTGTCAGATTGATTATGGTTTTTGCGCAGATAAGAGTACGCAGTTATTAAAAGATTTCTTTCGCCGTCGACGAATGAAGCCTGCAGCACTTGATTCATGACACATATTCTGTCAGGATTAACATCTGACAATATGTTACAAAAAGAAATCTTTAGGTCGTCGCAACATGCAAAACAGTTTTGATCATGCAGAAGGCATGAATAGCATAAAAATCTTACCTGGAGAGTTTTATGTGACGCGAGATAATGAAAAAATCGAAACCGTATTGGGATCGTGTATTTCTGCATGTGTGCGAGACCCAGTGGCTGGTGTGGGTGGTATGAATCACTTCATGTTGCCGATGGATAAAAATGCATCAGGTGCGCCTGAGCTTGCAGACGCTAATCGTTATGGCAACTATGCCATGGAAAACTTAATTAACGCCGTTCTTAGAATGGGTGCGCAACGCAGTCGCTTAGAGTTTAAGATTTTCGGTGGTGGGCGCATCATGAGCCAGATGACCAATGTGGGTTGGTACAATATCGGTTTTACCTTCGATTATCTGTTTACCGAAGGCTTTCGTGTTTTATCGCAAGATATTGGGGATATATACCCACGTAAAGTAGTGTATTATCCGCTTTCGGGACGCGTGCGTGTGCGCCGATTAAATGCCATGCATACGCAGACGCTCACAGATCAAGAATCACAATATCGTAGCCGTGTTGCTGCCAAGCCTGTCGAAGGGGATATTGAGCTTTTCTAATGCATTAGGATGGTGTTACCCATGAATAGCCAGAATCAGGTGGGCTTTAAGCAAGGATGGCAGATTAGCCTTAAACCCGAACAAGCCTTGCTTAAAACGGGTAACGAGCCTATCAGGATATTTCGTGAACTGGAAAGCTTGGGTGATGTTCATGTTGTTGCACATTGCGATCTGTTTCCTGATTGGAAAGATTATGACGCTGAAAACCTTTATTTATGGTGGGAAATCACCTTATATTCGCACAAGGTTTCCTTAGCACAAGTTAAGGAAGTGTTTGAATGGATTGATGGCGATGGTGCTCAGATTATCATTGAGCCTTTAATTGAAATGCCTGAAGTTGCACCCGTTGATATGCAGCAGGCTGTGCCTGTCGTGTTGCCTGCTTCAACACTTCGTAGCGAGATGCCGCCTGCTGATGTGCCTGTTATGAGTTCTATTGCGATATCGTCAGAGCGCACAAAGGCGTCTTTGCCGCTTCCACACGCTGTAGCGGTTCAGCAAGAAAGTTCAATTCGTGTCAGTATTGGCAAAGTAGATCATCTGATTGACTTGGTCGGAGAGTTGGTCATTACGCAGTCGATGTTGAGTCAGTTTAGTGAACAAGAACCCAGTGCTGCCGTGCATAAAACCGCTTGGCTCGATAAATTGCGAGAGGGCGTTGCTCAGTTAGAACGTTACACGCGTCAACTGCAAGAAAGTGTGATGAGTATTCGCATGATGCCGATTAGTTTTGCCTTTAATCGTATGCCACGTATTGTTCACGATAGCAGTTTAAAGCTCAATAAAAAAATTGAGCTGGTGATGATTGGTGAACATACCGAGGTTGATAAGACCGTATTAGAGCAACTTACGGATCCGCTGGTGCATATTGTGCGCAACGCAATTGATCATGGTATCGAAACGCCAGCTGTGCGCTTAGCCAAGGGTAAGCCAGAGTCGGGAACCATCACAATGGCGGCGTTCCATCAAAGCGGTAATATTGTCATTAACATCAGCGATGATGGCGCTGGCATTCAGTTAGAACGCGTGAGGCAAAAAGCGATTGAAAAGGGTATTATTGATGCAAGTGTCACTTACTCAGATGCAGACTTGCTTGATCTGATTTTTCATCCTGATTTTTCAGCGACCGATCCGATCAGTGATGTGTTAGGGCGAGATGTGGGCATGGATGTGGTGCGTCGCAATATTCGTAGTCTTGGCGGTACTGTCGAAGTCGAAACTAAGTCGGGTGAAGGCAGTGTTTTCAGCATTCACTTACCCTTAACCTTGGCAATTATGGATGGGCAGTTATCGCGTGTTGGTAATCAAACCTTTGTGTTTCCGTTAATATCAATCGTTGAGTCGATTCAGCCAACATCCGAGCAGATTAAAACGGTAACAGGGAATGCATTATTTCGCCTTCGAGACACGTATATACCCATTTTAAGGCTGCATAAACAGTTTTCAATTGATGATAGCACGCAACAATTAGAGGCGGGTTTGTTGGTAGTTGTTGAACTGTCAGGTAAACGCATTGCTGTTTTTATCGATGATTTGCAAGGACAGCAGCAAGTGGTGATTAAAAGTCTAGAAACGAATTACATTAAGGTTCCAGGTATTGCAGGTGCGACCATTTTAGGCGATGGCAGGGTCGCATTAATCATAGATATTGCACAATTGGTTGCAATGGTAGATGATGTATCCCATATTTAATATCAGAGTCATAAATTGCAGGAGCGCTTGTCTTGAACCATCGTCGTTATAAACTGAATCAAAGTACTCAGAATCGTGGCTTAAATAAGCGCTCGCGTGTGAGTGGCTTGTTAAAGTGGGAAGAGCTGCATAAGGCAATCTTAGCCCTAAACTTATCGGTTGCTCAAATTGATTTATCAATGACAGAGGGTAATTATTCGGTAGATGCTTTGATTGACTCGTTCAATTTTATGCGTGAGGGGCTTGAGAACCTACATGCGCATATCATGAAGGGGACAGCAACTGACGAAACGAGCGCCAATTCTAACATGTTGGCAGAAACGAACGCCTTATCTGACAAAGTTACTTCAAGCATTATTGCTTTCCAGTTTTACGATCGTTTAAGTCAGCGTTTACATCATGTGTCCGATAGTTTGTCTATTTTGTCGGACATTATGGCTAGTAAAGATCAGATTGTTGATGACATTGTTTGGCAAGCGTTTATCGAGAAGATGTCTCGATATGCTGCCATGCGAGAAGAGCACGAATTGTTTGATTTGATTTTTAAACAAGGGCTAAGCAGCGAGCAAGCGATTGAGCTGATGAAGTTTAAAATGCGAGAACGCATGCTGGAATCACAAAACAATCCAGCCGCTGTACTGGATGATGACATCGAGTTATTTTGACCGATCGTTTAGCGTCAAAAACGCCAGCCAATTGCGCTGGCGTTTTTGTTGGCGCGAAGAGAAGTTATCCCCCGTTTTTGTTAGAAAAGCTGGGGATAAGGTGGTGAATCGTTTGGGTGCTAATGTGGATAAGTGCATTTTAGTCGCCCATAAATTGTCTTAAAATGCTATCATATTGCGCATAATCTGTTTTATTTCAATATTTTTATTCTCTTGCTTTACTCTGGACGCTTATTTTGATCGCTACTGCTAATATCACCATGCAATTTGGTGTAAAACCTTTGTTTCAAGACATTTCTGTTAAATTTGCCAATGGTAATCGCTATGGCTTAATCGGTGCTAACGGTTGCGGTAAGTCGACCTTTATGAAGATTTTAGGTGGTGACTTAGAGCCAACGGCAGGCAACGTGATGTTGGATGAAGGGGAGCGTTTGGGTAAGCTGCGTCAAGATCAGTTTGCGTTTGAAGATCAAACCGTTTTAGATACGGTGATTATGGGTGATGCCCGCTTATGGGAAATTAAACAAGAACGCGATCGTATTTATTCGCTTCCCGATATGAGCGAAGAAGACGGTATGAAAGTCGGTGACTTGGAAGCTGAGTTTGCTGAGTTAGACGGCTACACTGCCGAATCACGTGCGGGCGAGCTGCTGCTAGGCTTAGGTATTGTCGAGGAATTGCATGCTGGATTGATGAGTGCGGTCGCACCAGGCTGGAAGTTGCGAGTGTTATTGGCTCAAGCACTGTTTGCCAATCCCGATATTATGCTGCTTGATGAACCAACCAACAACCTGGATATTCATACCATTGAATGGCTCGAAAATATGCTGAATGCACGTAATAGCACAATGGTGATTATTTCCCATGACCGTCACTTCTTGAATAGCGTCTGTACACATATGGCAGATTTGGATTACGGCAAATTAACTGTATTCCCTGGTAATTATGATGACTACATGATTGCTGCTGAAGCGGTACAAGCTAAAATGCGTTCTGAAAATGATAAGAAAAAAGTACAAATTGCTGAGTTGCAAAGTTTCGTTAGCCGATTCTCTGCTAATGCTTCTAAAGCGAGTCAGGCTACCTCTCGTGCCAAGCGATTAGAAAAAATTGAGTTGGCAGAAATTAAGCCTTCAAGCCGTCAGAATCCGTTTATTCGCTTTGATCAGGACAAAAAACTGTATCGTTTGGCGTTAGAAATGACTGATGTGTGTAAGGGCTTCCCAGAAAAGCAGTTGTTTTCTGACGTGAGTCTTATGTGCGAAGTCGGCGAACGCATTGCTATTATTGGTCAGAATGGTGTGGGTAAAACCACCTTGTTGCGCATTTTAATTGATGAAGTCAAAGCAGATACGGGTAAAGTTAAGTGGTCTGAAAACGTGCAGATCGGTTACTTTAGCCAAGATCATATTGCAGAATTTGAAGCGGACTTAACCTTATTCGACTGGATGAGCCAATGGAAAAAGCCAACGGACGATGAACAAGCCATTCGTGCGATTTTAGGACGGTTATTGTTTAATGCAGATGACATTAAAAAATCGGTACATGTGCTGTCGGGCGGTGAAAAAGGTCGGATGTTATACGGTAAGTTGATGCTTGAAAAGCCGAACGTACTGATTATGGACGAACCAACCAACCATATGGATATGGAATCGATTGAATCGCTTAACTTGGCACTTGAAAACTATCCAGGCACGTTGATTTTTGTCAGTCATGACCGAGAGTTTGTGTCTTCATTAGC
This sequence comes from Thiomicrospira cyclica, assembly GCA_022736205.1. Taxonomy (GTDB): domain Bacteria; phylum Pseudomonadota; class Gammaproteobacteria; order Thiomicrospirales; family Thiomicrospiraceae. Next base: position 330 of record DZAT01000076.1, on the reverse strand, counting down.
AACACGTATTATCGAAATTTCGCCAGAAAAAGTCGAAAACTTTGTTGGTAATTACGAAGATTATTTACAGGTTTATAAGCAGACGCATTAAGGAATGGCCAAAAAACCCGAGAAAAGCACCTTTTATTGTACCGACTGTGGCACAGAGCATAGTCGGTGGGCGGGGCAGTGCGGTGCTTGTGGTGCTTGGAATACGCTAAAAGAGTGGGTTGCCCCTAAGGTGGTGGCAGGGTCTGTTGTTAAAGCGAATGGTTATACGGGTTCAGCGTCTTCTGTTATTCAGTTGGCAGACGTTTCTTTAGCCGAATCGCCCCGTTGGCAGACAGGCTT
>DZAT01000160.1 GCA_022736205.1 Thiomicrospira cyclica | reverse complement strand
CCAATATCGGCAACCAAGCTGAACAGTTGGTTGGCGGTCGATAAAATGGCAAGACGGTTATTTTTTAAGGCTTCATCATCGACGTTAACCATCACGTCGGTGAAGAAGGTGTCAGCAGGTTCGCGTAATAGCGCTAAAGTTTGCAATACGGCAGCGTAGTCGCCTTTGGCATAAAAGGTTTGTGCTTCTACTTCCACTTCGCAGAGTTTGAGCCATAAGGTTTTTTCTGCAGCTTCGACCAATAGATTGGTGTTTACGCTGTTTTGATGTTCGCTATCCGATTTTTTTAGAATATTACCAATGCGCTTATTCGCAGCAGCTAAGCTAGTCGCTTCGGGTAGCTGTGTAAAAGCAGCAACGGCTTGCAAACGATGCCAGAAATCCAGCGGCTTGGCAACGCCAACGCTGCGCACGGCTTCGAACCACTCTGGTTTAAAGCCTGCATCGGTAGCATAGCCTTTGAAACGAGTAAACAGGAAGTCTAGTATTTGGTTAACCAGCGCATCATCGGCTTTGCGGTTGTGCAAAGCAATGCTGCCCCGTACCCAAATATCTAAGTCGATGTCAAGTTTCGCTTCGACACAAATACGCACGATACCTAATGCAGCGCGACGCAGTGCAAAGGGATCTTTGTCGCCAGTGGGAATCATGCCAGCGGCAAAAATGCCCGTTAAAGTGTCGAGTTTATCTGCTAAGGCAACCGCTTGTGCGATCGAATTGGTTGGAATCGCAGCGCCGCCGCCTTTTGGCCAGTAGTGTTGTTCGATGCTGACAGCGACATCGCTATCTTCGCCTGCTTGCAGTGCGTAGTAGCGTCCCATAATGCCTTGTAATTCTGGGAATTCGCCGACCATGTTGGACATCAAATCGCATTTAGCGAGGCGTGCACCGCGCTCTGCTAATTCTGGCGATGAACCAATGGTGCGTGCAATGGCGGCGGCAAGCGTTTGTATGCGCTCAACTTTGTCAAAAACGCTACCCAAATCCTTTTGGAAGACAACGGTTTTGAGGTTGTGCAGCCAGCTTTCCATCGGGTGCTTTAAATCTTGCTGCCAGAAAAAACGTGCATCAGACAGACGTGGGCGGACAACTTTCTCGTTACCCGCGCGAATTTGGCTGACATCGGTACTGTCGATATTGGTAATGACAATAAAGACAGGGGTTAGCTTGCCGTCGGCATCGACGGTATGAAAATACTTTTGGTTGGTTTTCATCGTCGAGATCAGACATTCTTGCGGCACTTGCAAGAAGTCTGCTTCGAAACGGCAAATAACCGCACTTGGCCATTCAACTAAGGCAGCCACTTCTTCAACCAGCTCAGGGTCGATTTCGGCGATAACGCTTTCTTTCGCTGCTGCAGCTTTAACCAACTCAGTCACGGTTTTCATGCGCTCGTCAAAGCTGGCAACAACAAAAGCACTACGTAAGGTTGCCTCGTAGTCGGCAGGGTGTTTTAGCAATACTAACTCAGGATGATGCACGCGATGACCAACCGATGTTTGACCAGACTTGACACCGAGGATGGTGCAGTCAATCACATCTTCGCCCAACAATAAACTGACATGCTTTACTGGGCGTACAAACTCCGCCGTGCCTGCGCCCCAGCGCATGCGCTTAGGGATGGGTAAATCGGCAAGTACCTTTTCAACCATTGCGGGCAATAGGTCGCGGGTATGTCCGCCTTTAATGACCTGTTTCACCGCCATCCATATACCTTTT
>DZAT01000159.1 GCA_022736205.1 Thiomicrospira cyclica | reverse complement strand
ACACTGGCAGTCTGGACAGACAAGGACATCAAAGCCAAAGCAAAGGGCTGGTGGACGGCATTGCAGCCGTATGACATCGAACACGTAGAACAATCTTTTGCAAGATTGATTCGCGAAAGCAAGTTTGAACCAAAGCCTGCCGATGCCATCTCGATCTTGGAAGAAGGCAAGCAAGCCTTGTGGATGACCGCTGATGAAGCATGGTCGGTCGCATGGCTCAGTGCGGACGAAGAACGAAGCCTGTTTGTAACCGATGCCGTCATGGAAGTGCGAAACATGCACATCGAACTCATCCGAAGCGACAAGGTTGCAGGTCGCATGGCATTCAAAGGCGGCTATGAGCGATTGATGACACAGTGGAAGCAAATTGGTCGCATACCTGTGGTTTCGTTCAATGGCGGATGGAATGCGGCAGAACGCAAGGAAGCCGTGGAAGGCGCTTTGTCGATGGGAGCAATAACGCACGAACAGGCAAAGGCATATCTGCCTCCCAAGCAAGCAACAGGTGCTGACATCCTCAGGATCGCAAGCGATGGTGCTAGAGCTGGCAATCATGTCGCCAAAGAAGCATTGCAAGGCATGAAAAAGCTACTTGGGCTTGATGGCGGAATTGCTTTTGATAAAAAATTCCTACCAAAGCCAGACCGTATTTTTGACCAAGACGGCAAAACAATGGTCGCCTTTGGTGCTGATGTTTATGCGCTTGATGCGCTACCTGCGCGGTAATCATCATGGAAATGGAAGACTGGCTAGATGAGCTATGCACAAACAACCAAGACAGCATTGACGACTGGGACGAACCAACTCGACCCGATAGCGGAAGCAATACACCACAGGGACAGGGTAAAAAGGATGCTCATGGACTGGAAGGACAATTGCAAACCAGAGATAGATACAAAATTCGTGCAAACAGTTTACAAGAGCGACCCAGAGTCTCAAAAGATTTTCAGGGAGCTGAGGGAGCAAGATGAATCTATCAGTTAGCTACCCAAACACAGTCTGCCTTGGTCAAAACTCGCGCATTCACTGGAAGGCTAAAGCAGACGCAACACGCAAAGCAAAGACAGAAGCGCACCGTGCGGTATTGTCGCAATTAACGCCACTGCAACGCGCGGCATTAAAGCAAGCTAAACAGGTGCGGATTAGCTATCAGTGGCACGCAAAGCCAACAGGCACGATTGTCGATGATGATAATATGATTGGGTTGATGAAGTCTACTCGTGACGGCATAGCGCAAGCAATCGGCATTGATGACAAGGTTTTTAAGACGGTAGGTGCTGAGTGCATCGGTCGCTGTGCTGGTGGTAGCGTGCTGATTATTTTGGAAGCAGTGCTATGACCACATTCCGCATAGCAAGCCCACAAGATCAATCAACCGTATGGGATGCGGTGTTAGCTTTGCCTTTAGATGGGTCGCACGTTGTCGAGGTTAAAAAGCGCAAGGAAACACGCTCACAGGCTCAATCACGCTTACGCTGGTTATGGATGACGCAACTAGAGCGTCAACTGTTAGGCGAGGGCGTTGGGCGAACTAAAGAACAGTGGAATAGCTTTTTTAAGATTCGCTTTATGAAGGACATTCTAATCAACCAAGACCCAGATTATGCCAGCTTCTTTGAAAAGGCCGGTGCAATGTATCGGGCATCGCTAACAGCCAACAGCGATTACCGACATAAGCTTTTTTTAGAAGAAGTTATCGGGGAATCAATCCGCACAGAATGG
>DZAT01000158.1 GCA_022736205.1 Thiomicrospira cyclica | reverse complement strand
GGTAAGCGCTATTGCATCAACGGCAATGTGCTAAAATTTGTGCCAGATGTGCCGTGATGCAGCATTTGAGACCGTGTGAAAACGTGATGAGAATCGCTTAGACTAGGCAAAAATCCACGGAGAAAGGCAAGCTTACATGGAAGTAAGTGCGTTTTGAGTAGATTTTTAACAACGTATAAGCGGTTCGTAGTAGTTTTCACACAGTCTCATTGAGCCCTTTTTTAGCGTTAAGGTTTGTAGATGCGTCCCTATTGGTTATTATTCAAACGCGATATGGCATTAGCCAGCAGCAACCTTGCCGACTCGCTCAACCCTGTGTTGTTTTTTGCCTTGGTGGTGCTGATGTTTCCTTTGGCATTGGGTGCATCGCAAAGCCTGTTAACGCAGATTGCGCCTGGTTTATTGTGGGTGGCGGCGTTGTTGTCGGTGTTGATGTCGTTAGAACGCATCTTCAAAGATGATTTACACGAAGGCTTGCTGGCGCAGTGGTGGTGTCGTGGTCGCTCGTTGGTGGGTTATGCGGCAGTGCGCCTGTTATCGACTTGGTTGACGGTGGCGTTGCCGCTGGTATTGCTCTCGCCTATGATGGCGTTGGTGTTGGGTTTGCCCAGTGCGGCGATTCCGATCTTGATGCTGTCGTTGGCGTTGGGGTCGGGGGTGTTGGTTGCTGTCGGTGCGGTGGGCAGTGCCTTAACCACGGGTTTGCCCAAAGCAGGCATTTTGTTAGCACTGATTGTGTTGCCGTTTTATATTCCCGTGCTGATTTTTGGTGCGAGTAGTGTGGCGGTGGTCAGTGTCGGGCTATCGGGGGCAGGTCAGGTGTATGTGTTGGCGGCCTTGTGGGTACTGAGTGTGGTGCTCGCGCCTTTTGCGATTGGGGCAGCGTTGAAAATTGGGGTAAGTCAGGCGTGAATCGGGAACCCCCAACCCTATAGGTTTTTAGAGGTTATCATGAATCGTTTTATGAAGTGGGTTTATCAGTTAGGTAAGCCACGATTTTTTTATCCCTTGGCAGGGAAGCTGTCGCCTTGGTTGGCAGCTATTAGCTTACTGCTGTTGGTGGTGGGTGGCTATTGGGGCTTGGTTGTTGCCCCTGCCGATTATCAGCAGGGCGAGGCATTTCGCATTATTTATGTGCACGTGCCAGCGGCTTGGTTGTCGATGTTTGTTTACGCCATGATGACGGTATCGGCGATTGTCGCGCTGGTGTGGCGTGTGCGCATGGCAGAAATTGCGCTGATGTCGAGTGCAACTATTGGTGCAAGCTTCGCGCTCATTGCTTTGCTGACGGGCGCAATTTGGGGTAAACCCATGTGGGGGACTTGGTGGGTGTGGGATGCCCGTCTCACCTCGGAACTGATTTTATTGTTCGTGTATATCGGCATTATCGCCCTATACAACGCCATCGACGATAAGCGCAGCGCAGGCAAAGCGGTCAGTATCTTAACGGTGGTTGGCGTGGTCAACTTGCCGATTATTCATTATTCGGTGGTGTGGTGGAACACGCTGCATCAGGCAGCAAGTGTCAGTAAGTTGGGTGCGCCGAGTATTCATATCGATATGCTGTTACCGCTGTTGGTGGTGGCTGTGGCGTTTAAGGCGTTTTATGGTTGGATGCTCCTGATTAACATGCGTACTATGCTGGTCGAGCAAGATGCTTCGGCGGGTTGGTTACGCGCGTTATTACATGAGGAGCGCAAAGATGGCTAACTACGCGCTGTATGTCTGGT
>DZAT01000157.1 GCA_022736205.1 Thiomicrospira cyclica | reverse complement strand
AATAATTGCTGGGTTTAGGAAGCCGATCGAGAAGCATCCACGCTTAATGCGAATATAGCCTTTTCTTTGTTTCTTTGTGAGGTGTTCTTTTACGGTCTCGGACGATGGGAATAAGAAAGCTTACTGCATCAGCAGATAATAGACCGGCGCCATAATCGGCACGATTGCCTCGACGGCACCAAGGTTGATGTAGTTGTCCTGCACTCGGGGCGCGCCTTCATAGTCGGTCGCCTGAACGCCCGTCGCACAGCTGTTTCCGGCGTTAATGGCGGGCGAGGCCGTAAAGAGTCGAAGTGAGCGTCTGCCGTCTGAGAGGGGCGAAGAGCCTGTGAGCAGAGGGTTTTTGTGGATATTGTATGTGTTGACAATGGAACCTGCTTTATAAACATAATAGTCTATGTCGTCGGGTCCGTAGAGATTGTGTGAGATGTTACATGTAGCTCCGGTTACACTACTGCCGTTATTGTTAATATAAAGGTCGTCTCCTGTTAAACTGGTGTTGCTCCATATAATATTGTTGTAAATATTCGCATGCGATGCATCGTTGCTGGACATGAGAAGGTAGATACCTCCACCATACATATCGGCATTGTTTTCCACAAATGTATTGTTGACAATGTGTGCAATGCCTATGGATGTGATCTGGCAGAAATACCCACCGCCGTTATTGAGCGCGCTATTTTTGGAAAAAATATTGTTTGCCACCACTACCGTTCCCTGTAGCGTGGAAGTATAAAGCCCGCCGCCGTTGTGTTCGATCTCCGAAGTGACGGCATTGTTGGAAAATTCGTTGTCGATCACCTCGATGCGACCGTCAAATGTGTATGCAAAAACCCCGCCACCCGCATCTGCAGTATTGTCGCGAAAGATGTTGCGACGGATGATTGTAGTGCCCGAGTAGTTGTTAATATAGATGCCGCCGCCGTTGCCAGAAGCGTTATCGTTTTGCAAAAAACGGTTGTCCTCAAGCGTGACATTGCTCTTTTGCAGATTGTTAATATACACCCCGTTGCCACCTTCTGCAATGCTGCCTCTTTTAAAGGTCAAATTGCGTATGGTGATTTGCACGCCCGTATCGTCGGCAGTCCGGTAAATTTTGAACAGACGCGTGCTCAACACCCCGTCAATAATAGTCGTAGCGGCATTTGCACCTTCAATGGTAAGCGATTTGTTCTCCATAATGCTAAAAGCCAGCGAGGTTCCCGAAAGGGTGTAGGTACCCGCCGCGACATGAATGGTGTTGTTGAGACCGTCATTATCGGCGTAATCAAGCGCTGTCTGAAATGAACAAGGCTCGCTTGCCTGACAGGAGACACCCACCGCACCGCTTGGTGTCACATAATAATCAGTCATCGACCCGGCGGCATGAAGCGAGAGTATGGTGAAGTAAAACGGCATAGAAACCTTTAAAAGATTTGATAACATCTCTGAACTCCTTTTAGCGTCCAATTTCACCACATTGTACCACTCCTCTCAAAGCAATAGTATAAAACTCATCAGGTGAAATCTTAAATATTTCAGGTTCTATTTCGAACCAACTTTTAACCGCTTCACACGGTGTTCTGACTTTTAACTCTTTTGTTAGTCCACCGTGTTTTCTGTTTATGTTGTAGTATATCAAGAACTTCTTTAACTCCTCTTTAAACTCCTCTACAATGTTATATTTATTGGTTAATTCAACGCTTGTTACATCAGACTTTTGTACAATATCTCTTACATGCTGAGCCCACCGCACAACCCA
>DZAT01000075.1 GCA_022736205.1 Thiomicrospira cyclica | reverse complement strand
AAAGAAAAGCCACTGGAAACAGTGGCTTTTTTGCTTATAGGCTGTTTTTGATGCCTCTGAGTCGATTCATAATGGGTAGCAATTCTGTTGATGAATGTACGCCAAGCTTGTGGTAAATGTTTTCACGATGTTTAGATACGGTTCTATCAGAAATGCCCAAATTGTCAGCAATTTGTTTGCTGGTTAAATCATTGAGAACCAGTAACAAAATTTCTCGTTCTCTGCGAGTAATGCGTGCATTCAATTCGTCGGGTAAGTTTAAGAAAGCGCCAGAGTCATATTGTGATAATTCTTCTTGAATAATGGGGTCAATAAACATTTGCCCACGCATGGTTTGACGCGCACCTGATATTAAATCAGTGGATGAAACACTTTTAAGGGCAATGCCATCGGCACCAAGGGTGAGTACCTTTTGCCAGGTTTGCTTGATTTGACTGGCAGTGAGGATAATAATGCGCAAAGTAGGGTAGACTTTTTTAATGACGGGTAGCAATTCTTCGCCAGCAAGCCCTGGTAATTGTAGGTCAAGAATTAATAAGTCGGGTTGTTGATTCACAACCAACTCAAGCGCGCTTTTACCATCGAATCCTGTGCCGACAACACTGAAGTCTTTAAACTGTCCAAACAGATTAGACAGCGCTTGGGTAACCAATTGGTGATCATCAACAATGGCGACACGAATCGTGCGGTTGCTCATAAGTGATTCCTTTCTTCTTGATAAGTTTGTAATATTTGATTCAAAACGCCAACAGCCATACTGTGGTTTTGTGCCTGAGTAAAGGTTTCTAACGCTTCAAACTGCTGCCAAAATCGATGGTGGTGAAAAATCATCGCTTGCCCTTTCAATCGATGCGCTGTGTTGCTGAGTGCTTTGTAGTTGTGTGCTTGTAAGTAAGTTTCGCATTCATTCAGCCCCGCTTTAAGCTCGCGATAAAAATCGGGTAGTAAGCCTTGCAGATAGTCTGGCGTGGATAGTTTTGTTTCGATTTCTTGCGCGGTTGCCACTAAGATTGTCTGAGATAGGGATGATTGATGGGCGGCAATTAGTTTAATCAGCGATGACACTTCTAACGGTTTATACAACACAGCATCTAAAGTGCCATCATTAAGTGCTTCTTGCAGATCGGCTCCCCTATGTGCGGTGAGCATTGCAATGCTGATACGATGGATTTCCGTCATATGGTTATTACAATGCCTGAGGGTGCGTGCGAGGCTTAAACCATCACCGTCGGGTAAGCGATAATCACATAAAATAATCTGAGGTTTGATTTCGGGACAAACGATTAATGTCTGTTCGAAACTAAAGGCACTATGAACAACAATCGGCAGATTTTTCACCATGCCAATCAAAACTTCGTGATGTAAGGGATCGTCATCCACCAGTAAAATATGACTGGTTTGCGTGAGTTGTTCTGGTATTGGGTCGATGGGGGCAATGGGATTTGTATCATCTTTTTGTAACGGCAAGACGACGATGAATTCACTGCCTTCATTGGGTTGGCTGCTAATTAAGATTTCACCATGCATCAGGTCAATTAAGCGTCGGGTAATGGTTAGCCCTAACCCTGTTCCTTGTTGGTTAATTCGGCTGTGACTGTGAAAGTAAGGCTGAAAAAGATGGGTGAGCGTTTCTTCATCCATCCCTACGCCTGTATCTTTAACAGCCATGCGTAATTTGTTGCTGACTTCGCTAATGTCTACAGCAATCGTGCCGTTTGGTGGGGTGAATTTAATCGCATTAGAAATGATGTTAATGAGGATTTGTTTGAGTTTTCGTTTGTCACCACGCCAAAACTGAGGGCAGTTAGGGTCGATAACACAATCTAGGTGAAGTTGGTTGGTCTCTGATTGCGGTTGAAAACTACTGATAATATCGAGTGTCAGTGTTTTGATATCAACTTGTTCGTTGGCTATTTCGATCAGTTGTGTACTGAGCCGATTGACATCAATAATATCATTAACCAAATCTAATAAATGTTTGCTGGCTATTTTAATATTACGTAACCAGTTGTTAGCAGCTTCTTCTTGACAGGTCTCTGACAGCATATGCGTGAAGCCCAAAATGCTGTGTAGTGGTGAGCGCATTTCGTGCCCAAGTTGAGCAAGATATTCATTGGTCTTATCGACAGAGATTTTTTGACTCATTAAAAACATCCATTACGTAGCGCATGCGTATATTGTTTGTTTATTATGAAGGTTTTATGATTGGTGTGCAATAATTAACGCGTAAAAAAACCGACTTTCGTCGGCTTTTTTAGATTTTTCTTCCTACCCTTTGCATTATGGGTAGTTAGAAATAGGTTAAATATCACGTAATAATTCGTTGATACCGACTTTGGAAAGCGTTTTAGCGTCAACTTTTTTAACAATGACTGCACAGTAAAGGCTATAGCTGCCATCTTTTGATGGTAGGTTGCCCGATACCACCACTGAACCAGCAGGAACACGACCATAATGAACTTCACCTGTTTCACGGTCATAAATGCGTGTTGATTGACCAATGTAAACGCCCATTGAAATAACAGAGCCTTCTTCGACGATGACGCCTTCAACGACTTCAGAACGTGCGCCGATAAAACAGTTGTCTTCAATAATGGTTGGTGCTGCTTGTAATGGCTCTAATACACCACCAATACCAACACCACCAGACAAGTGAACATTTTTACCAATTTGAGCACAAGAACCAACGGTTGCCCAAGTATCAACCATGGTGCCACTATCGACGTAAGCACCGATATTGACGTAAGATGGCATTAAGATCGCACCTGACGCGATATAGCTACCACGACGGGCGACGGCAGGCGGTACAACACGGATTCCAGCAGCTTTGAAGTCTGCTTCTGAGTAGTTGGCAAACTTGGTTGGAACTTTGTCATAAAACTGCATACTGCCTGCAGGCATAACAATATTGTCTTCCATGCGGAAAGACAACAATACCGCTTTTTTCAGCCATTCGTTAACTTGCCATTGTCCAACCGACTGACGTTCGGCAACACGCATTGCGCCAGTATCCAATAAGTGGAGCGCTTCTTCGACAGCACGCTTACTTTCGGCATCAACATTTTTCGGGTTGATGTCTGCACGGCGCTCAAAGGCCGCTTCGATAATTGACTTGAGATTTTCGCTCATGGTTTATTTCCTTAGTTGTAAGTTGTTAGGGGGGTGAGAGGTGATGTGTTGGCGATCTATTCGCTAACTCTGCTCGTACTCTCGGTAAGCTTCTCGAATACGCTTGGCGGCTTCGATGCATTCGGTTAATGGTGCAACCAGTGCCACACGGATATAGCCAGTAGCGGGGTTTTTGCCATCGACTTCGCGTGAGAGTAGGCTACCTGGTAAGACAGTGACATGATGATAAGCCAATAAATGTTTAGCAAAGGCAACATCATCCTGTGTGGGTGTTTGTAACCATAAATAAAAACTGGCTGGGGGGATACGTAGGTTAGTAACACTGTCTTTTAATATGTCGGCAACGGCTGCAAATTTAGCGCGATAAACAGCACGATTATCTTTAACATGCTTTTCATCCGACCAGGCTGCAATACTGGCATGTTGAACTTGTACAGGCATGGCGCTGCCATGATAGGTGCGATAAAGCAAAAATGGCTCAATCAGTGCTGCATCGCCCGCCACAAAACCAGAGCGCATACCTGGAACATTAGAACGTTTAGAGAGACTATGAAATACCAAACAGTTCTTCATGTCGGTGCGATTCTGCTCAGCGCACACTTGCAATAAACCGAGTGGTGGGTTCTTTTCGTCTTGATAAAGCTCGCTGTAACATTCGTCTGAAGCGATAACAAAGCCAAACGCATCTGATTTTTTCAATAGGTGCAACCATGTCTCGCGATCGATGATGCTGCCTTGTGGGTTAGCAGGTGAGCAGACGTAAAGCAGTTGGCAGTTTTGCCAAACAGCATCATCTACCGCAAAAAAATTGGGGAAAAAGTTGGTGTCGATGCCTGCTGCTAGGTAAACAGGTGTTGCGCCTGCCAGTAAAGCTGCTCCTTCGTAAATTTGATAGAAGGGATTGGGCATAATGACGGTTGCATTCGCTTTGCTGCGGTTAATCACGGTCTGCGCAATGGCAAACAGTGCTTCACGTGTTCCATTGACGGGTAAAATATGCCGTTCGCTGTTTATCATGCCTTCTGGCAGGTTAAAGCGACGCGTTAACCAACTCGTAATGGTTTGGCGTAACGATAATAACCCTTTACTGGTGGGGTATTGACTCACGCCAGCAATATTCTTTTCTAATGCAGCTGTGATTAAATGCGGGGCAGGATGTTTGGGTTCGCCAATCGATAAATTGATGGGACGCATTGATTCTGGAGGGGTGATCCCAGCAAAAAGCGCCCGTAGCTTTTCAAAGGGGTAGGGGTGCAATTTGGTTAAATCTGGGTTCATTGTGCGCACTATTTGAAGTTGAAGTTAATTTAGCGCTATTATAACGGATGTTGTCTGGTTTGGTTATTTGGGGATGTGTTTAGATGGTAATTGCGTTTGATCATATCAGTGTTTTGGTTGCAGATTTGACCGAGGCATCAATTTTTTATGAACAGGTTCTTGGGCTTGAACGCGTGCAACGCCCCTTGTTAGATTTTGAGGGGCTTTGGTTGTCGTTGGGGGCAGGACAGACGCTGCATTTATTACGTTTACCTAACCCCGATCAGAACAATAATCGCCCAGCGCATGCAGGAAGAGACAGACACATCGCTTTACGGGTAACGGATATGGACAGTGCAAAAAACAAATTGAGTGAAGCTGGCATTGCGTTTACCGTGAGCCGTTCGGGTCGCAACAGCATTTTTTGTCGGGATAAAGATGGAAATGGGGTAGAGTTGATGGGCTGTGACTAAAAACCACCCACAAGGAGTGGGTTTTGTCGTTTCAAGAATGCGATTATTGCCAGTTAGGCATAGCTGGTAAACCTGCAGCAGTTAACACGTCTTCTGCTGCCGTTTTGTTGAATAAAATACTGGTTGTGATGTCGTCTTTCGCTCTGTGACGACCGATGCGAACCACATTGTCAATCACTGCAAATATAACCATGTCTTCTTCTGTTTTATCACGCAAAGAGGCTGGTAAAGGCAGAGCAATAAAAGTTGAAGATCCTTTGGTAATGGTATTGACTGGTACATCTGCAACTTGTGTGCCTGTATTTGTTTGCCAATTCCAGTTAGTGTAAAAAGTCGCTCTATCGCCAGCTTGATTAAAACGCGCAACGCTACTGCCGTTGACGCTCACGGTATTGTTTGCCAGATTTGATAAAGTAATAGCATTACCACCATTCACCTGAACAATGTTACAGTTATTATTTACGGCTGTAATTTGGCTGTTATTACAGCTGCCATTATTTGGCTCAGTAAAATGAATTGTCCAACCTTCGGTTTTGTTGATACGATTGAAGATGATTCCCTGAGCACCTGATCTAAAGTTTGCGCTGTTACCAGACATTGTCCAACCCGTATAAGCATTCACTTTATCTTGAATGGTTTTGCCTGATAAATTAATGACTGCACCACGAGCTGTCTGCGTTTCATAGTAACGAGATGACATGTTAAATGTGCCATCATTGTCAATGCTGAATGTCGTTGGTTTGACCAATGAATCACTTTTAATCCAAGTATTTGTATTGGGGTTTAGCACAATTTCATTGCCTTCACTAGGCGTATTCCATGCATTAACATTTAGGCTGGTTTCTTTGCTGACCATTGTTCCCGATGACGTTGTGCTGTTTGCTGTGGCATAGCTAACGCCTATTGCCTTCCAATTGCTGCTGTTTTCAATCCAGTATAACCCTTCTTTCATCAAGGTGAGTATTTCTTGAGTGCTAGGCAAGGTTGCTGACGACATATCTGTTTTGAGTGTTGCTTTTTGAGTGACATAGTCAGCATTGTTTGTAATTTGACTTGCTAGGCTAGTCGCCGAAGCTTGCTTATCCGAAGCCTCAGCAATTTTTGATAGGTTGTTCGTGATTTCATCAACGACAACCATTGTTTTGGCTTTATCGCCGTTAATGGTTGTATTGGTTTCTTTCAATACGGTCGCGATACTTTGTGCAACCAAATGAGCATTTGCATATAACGCTTTGTTATCGTCAGATCCTGTGTTCTTAGCCGCAACATAGTCGATGTTGTCTAATAAACCACTGTCGACAACTCCCAAACGAGAGCGAATTTGCGCTAAAGCTTCTTCTGGTTTAGTCGTAGGATTTGCCGCGACAGTAATATTCACGAGCGTTGTTAAAGGACTAACGAAGGCATATTGTCCAGCGCGAGCACTAAGGGTATAGCTACCACCGACTGTTTGGTTGTTGTCCTCGTCTACAGTATTGCTGTTGACTTCAACAATGATGGGGTAAGTGTCCATGTCCACTTGTGTAACATCTGATAGGCTATAAACGCCACCATTACCTGTTGTTGTTTCAGGATCGGTAGTATTACCATCACATTTACCATTTCTGTTTTTATCTAAGCATACCTTGGCATTTTTTAAGTAGCCATCAGCTGCAGTGCCAGTAAAGGTTAAGGGTGTTGGTGCAGTTGAGGATGTTGTAGACGCGCTATCGCTACCACTGCAGCCTGCTAATAATAAGGTGGAAATAACAGACGCAGAAAGAAGGCTCAACTTGGGTGCTGTTTGCATAAAATACTCCAAATAGGATTTGTGGATAAGATTCAAGGCTATCAGTGCTTGAGTTGCGAAAGATGCTACCCCCCCCCAGCGGATTTTGTCAATGATTATTTGAAATAAAATCTTTATTGGAAGCCTTGGCTAAAATGTGCTAGCATCTTGCTGGCATTGCACTTCAGCATGGTTTACCACTGGCGACACGCAATATAAAAGACTTTTAAGGTGCTGGTTTGGTGCTCGTTTATCCATTCGATACCCTTGTTTTCTAAGGACTCCTATTTTGACTGATTCGAACGCTCCCCGTTTTGTCCATCTTTCGGTTCATTCCGAATTTTCGCTGGTGGATTCGACGCTGACCATTAAGCAGTTGGCCAAGTTGGCGAAAGCTGACAGTCAGGTAGCGATGGCACTCACCGACTTTAATAATATGTTTGCGCTGGTGCAGTTTTATAAGACGGCATTAGGGGCTGGTATTAAGCCGATTGTGGGTGCAGATATGGCTGTGCGTGGCACGGACGGTATTATGTCACGCGTGACCTTTTTATGTCAGCATTACGATGGTTATCAAAACTTATCTTATTTGATGAGTCGAGCTTATACTGAAGGTCAGGGTAGCGGTGAGCCAG
>DZAT01000074.1:4459-7275 GCA_022736205.1 Thiomicrospira cyclica | reverse complement strand
GTATTAGCCAAGGTGAGCAGGTTGGTATTTTATGGGGTTGGATGTTGTCGCAAGGGGTTCATATTAGCTTTGCCCATCGTACCTTTAGTTGGACAAACGAAGCACGCGGCAAAGCAGCGGTGCATGTGGTCATTATTGGTTTTTCGTTGCAAGACAAACAGAATAAAGCATTGTTTTTCTATGATGACATTAAAGGCGAACCGCACGCCATAGCAGCTAAAAATATTAACCCGTATTTGCTTGATGCGGTGAACATGATTTTGCCTTCAAGGACAAAAAATACTTTTAATATTCCTGAAATGATAAAGGGTAGCCAGCCAACAGACGGAGGTTATTTAATTTTAGATCGCGATGAAAAGTTACACTTATTGGCATTCTATCCAGATTTAACGCGGTTTATCAAACCGTTTGTTGGCGCGCAAGAAATGTTAAGTGGGCAATCTCGTTATTGTCTGTGGTTTGCCGATGCGACACCTGCACAACTCAAAACGATTGGGCAATACCCAGAAATTAAAAAACGTATCGAAGGGGTAAAACAGGCGCGTTTATCCAGTCCAACGCCTAGCGTACAAGCACAAGCCAATCAGCCCTATTTATTTACGCAGAATCGTCAGCCTAAAACTAATTTTTTAATTGTACCTAGAGTTTCTTCAGAAAATAGAGACTTTATTCCGATTTTATTTTCAGAACCAAACATTATTATCAGCGATGCTGTTCAAGCAATTCCAAATGCTAGTTTGTACGAGTTTGGCATTTTGTCGAGCACCATGCACAACGCATGGATGAGAACAGTGGCAGGGCGTTTGGAAAGTCGTTACCGTTACTCGCCTAATGTGTATCAGTTGTTTCCGTGGATAACCATTAGCGACAAACACAAACAAGCCATCGAAACAGCCGCACAAGCGGTGCTCGATGCACGAAGCGATGCCTTTGCTCAAGATGCCAATAACACCTTAGCCATTTTGTACGATCCTGATTTAATGCCGAAAACTTTACGCGCTGCCCACACCAAACTCGATAAAGCCGTCGATGCCGCCTACGGCTACAAAGGCGCGAATAACGACGGTGAACGTGTTGCCTTTTTGTTTGAGCTGTATCAGAAAATGACGAGTTTGTTGGCGGTGGAGATGGGGAAGCGGTCAACAAAGAAAAAATAGCGTACAACAATTGAGACTTACGGAGCGAGGAATGTGAAATGACCACATTTAAATGGCGGTGATCGACTGAGTGTCGAATATAGGGTCGATAAGAAATGTTTTTGATGTGTGTGTCGATATGTATGGTAGGACTGGTTGGGCTTGAACCAACGACCAATCGATTATGAGTCGACTGCTCTGACCAACTGAGCTACAGTCCCATTGTGATGTGCTCGTAACAAGCATTCCATTATGCTAATAACAGCGCTGCTTGTCAATTTATCGGTGTGTAAAAGTGATTTTTTTTGTTGCGCTAGATTTGGCGTTAAGATTTTTTAGCGTCGAACGGTTGTGTTTGCGCTAATTGCAGCAGATTTTGTTATCATTAGCAGAATATGTGTTTTTGCATGTTTTTTTAGTACGTAAAGTTATGTTTTTAGGAGTGTGTTATGCGCGGTGTGAATAAAGTGATGTTAGTTGGTACCTTAGGGCGTGATCCAGAAGTGCGTTATACGCCAAATGGTAACGCGATTGCTAACTTAAATGTGGCAACATCGGAACAGTGGACAGATAAGCAAAGCGGCGATCGCCAAGAAAAAACAGAATGGCATCGTGTGGTTATTTTTGGTAAGTTGGCAGAAATTGCAGGACAGTATCTAAAGAAAGGTTCTCAGGTTTACCTAGAAGGTAAATTGCAGACACGCAAGTGGCAAGATCAAACAGGTCAAGATCGCTATAGCACCGAAATTGTTCTTGATGTGAATGGTCAGATGCAGATGTTGGGCGGTCGTAATGATAGCCGTTCTGGGTCTTCAGGTTCTGATGATGGCTATGGTGGTAGCGATAGTTACGGTGGTAACGCAGGCGGTTATGGCGGTCGTGCTTCATCACCAGCACCGCAACAACAGCGTCCAGCGCCTTCTGCGCCAGCAGCGTTTGGTCCTGATTTAGATGACGATATTCCTTTTTAACTCAAAAAACCTACTGTGCTGACATCTTGCGTTGTTGCTGCGATTCTCGCGCGGCGTTACGTACTTATGTACGCGCCTTGCGTCTGCGAGTCTTGCGCCTAGCAATTTTGTCAGCTCGTGACGGTTTTGCGAACCTATCGCGTAATACTTGCATCTTGCGTTGTTGCTGCGATTCTCGCGCTTCGTTAAGATGTTAGAAACAAAAAAGCCCCAATTATAATCATTGGGGCTTTTTTATGAGCAATATGCTGTTAACAAACTAAGCTTGCTGACCTAAAAGCAAGAATTCCATCAGTGCTTTTTGCGCGTGTAAGCGATTTTCTGCTTCATCCCAAACGACGCTTTGTGCGCCATCAATCACATCAGCTGAAACTTCTTCGCCGCGATGTGCGGGTAAGCAGTGCATGAATAGGGCTTCTGGTTTGGCTTGCGCCATAACCGAACTGTTGACTTGATAAGGCGTGAAACGTGCATAACGCTCTGCAGCTTCTGCTTCGCATCCCATGCTTGTCCAAACGTCGGTAACGACGAGATCAACCCCTTCAGCAGCGATGAGCGGATCGCTATGTAGGCTAAAACTACCCTCGCACTCAGCTTGTGTCTCTGGATTTGGTTCGTAGCCTGTTGGCGTACAAACGCGCAGATGAAACCCAAATTGCTTGGCGGCATGCATAAACGAGTGACACATATTGTAGCCGTCGCCTAACCA
>DZAT01000074.1:0-4359 GCA_022736205.1 Thiomicrospira cyclica | reverse complement strand
ATCATCACAGTTATGCATTAGTATTGAGAAAGTCGCGAATAATATCGCTAACACCAGCAACCAGCATGTCTGCTTGATCGTCGGTCATAATGAGGGGTGGGAGTAGTCGTATCGTATCGCCACGCGTGACATTAATGAGCAGTTGATGCTTGTCCATCGCCATTTTAACCAGTTCAGGGCAGGGACGATCGAGTTGAATACCAACCATCAAGCCCATACCACGGATGGCTTTAATGCCCGTGCAATCGTTGAGCGCGTGGGCAAAAGCTGCTTTTAGCTTGTTACCCATGTTAGTAGCACCACTGATATACTCAGGATGCGCTGCTAGGGTATCGAGCACCGCTAATCCTGCAGAACAAGCCAAGGGATTACCACCAAAGGTTGTGCCATGATTGCCAGGTGCAAATACCTTAGCCGCTTCCCCGCGCGTTAACATCGCGCCGATCGGAACGCCGTTACCCAGTGCTTTGGCTAAGGTAACCACATCGGGTAAAAAGTGATGGTGCTGAAAGGCAAACAGTTTGCCAGTACGTCCGATACCCGTTTGTACTTCATCAATCATCATCAGCGCATCGTGCTCGCGGCACAGTTGGCGAATATGCTGACACCATGCTTGATCAGCAGGCACAACGCCCCCTTCACCTTGCACTGGCTCAACAAGCACAGCAACGATATTAGGATTGTCTTTAAACACTTGCGTAATGGCAATGCTATCGTTGTAAGGCACACGAACAAAACCGTCGAGCATCGGGCCGAAGCCTTCTTTGATTTTTTCGTTGCCCGTTGCGGTGAGTGCCGCCATCGTCCGACCGTGGAAGCTATTTTCCATCACAATAATGGTTGGTAAGCTGATGCCTTTTTTGTGTCCGTGCAAGCGTGCTAACTTAATGGCTGCTTCGTTGGCTTCTGTCCCAGAGTTACAAAAGAATGCTTTATCCATGCCAGATGCTTCGACTAAGGCTGTACCTAGCTGTTCTTGTTTTTCGATTTGATACAGGTTAGACGTATGCACAAGCTGTGCGGCTTGTGTGCAAATGGCTTGCGTAATCGCGGGGTGAGCGTGTCCGAGGTTACAAACAGCAATACCGCTAATGGCATCAAGGTAGCGCGTACCGTTACTGTCCCACAGCCAAGCACCTTCACCTTTTACAAAGGTTACGGGCAATCTGGTATATGTTGGCATTAAGTTGGTCATAGCACTACCCTCAAAACAGGTTAAAACAAAAAAGCAGCCTTATAAAGGACTGCTTTTCATGACTTTAACAAGAAACGCGCTAAAAATCAAGGTTATTTCGTCTTTAATGCATGGTCGATGGCTTCGGTTAAATCAAACTCAGCTTCGGAACTAAAAAAATGATCTGCGTTTTTGATCACACTCAGTTTTGCTTTGCTCTTATTGAGTTGTTCTAACCATTCACGATTACCGCCTTCTAGCCGCTTATCACCACCAGGCATAATGACGTTGATGGGCTCTTTTTGACGGCTGATGGTGTCCAGAATACGTGTTTTATCCCAATGACGATAGGATAAATAAGCATTGCTGCTGGCAAGAAAGTTGCCACGACAAAAACCAACACTGTACGAATCAAGTTTACCCGCTTGCAAGTTTTTCTGTGCATTTTTCTTATCGCGCGCTAAAGTTGTTTCCGACCAGTTGTCGAAATCGTACAAAGCCGTCAAAACAATCTGACTGAGATTGTCAGGATGGTGCTCTAGGCTGGCTAAAATACTGCTACTGCCTGCCGAATGTCCAATCATGATCAGCTGTTGATGCCCTTTCTTGCTTAACCATGTCGCCCACTGTGCTAATTCTTTGCCTTCATCGGCAAGCGTGTTTTTATGTGCTTGATCACAGGCGACAGGTTCATTGCGATCGTTGATACCCAACGTTAGATTGGGGGTGATGACAGTGTAGCCTTTGCCAGTTAAGTCGCTTGCAATGGCTTGAATGGTGCCGTAGTTGTAAGTCGATAAAAAACCATGCACAACCATCACCACTGGCTTGTCTACTTTGCCTAGTTGATAGTCGGCATTCGCAACTAATCCATTGTCTAATGTCATGGCGACAGGGGCTGCAAACGTGCTAGGCGCGATGAGGGCAAGCAGTAACGCTATTTTTTTCACGAACAATTTCCTTTTTTTGACGGTATTATTGATATGATGTTTATATTATGCATGCAACTTATCATCAAAAACCATCGAAATTGTTATTTTTTCCTGTTGTTGGTCAGGGTTTGACACCAGAACAGTCTGCTGCTGCCTGTCATCTGCAGGGGCATGCCCGCATTTTAGCGGTTGCAGGTGCGGGTAAAACGCGCATGTTGATTGCGCGTATCGGTTGGCTGCTCGATAAAGATGTCGCAGAAAAACGCATTCGCGTGCTCACCTATAACCGCGAGGCTGCTGAAGATTTTCGTCGTCGGATGCAGCGCGAGTTGGGTAGTACGGCAGTTGTGGTGCAGACCTTTCATGCCTTGGGTTGGAAGATGTTGCAACGGTTAATGCAACAAAAACACTTGCCGAATTGGACGTTAGCAAATTCTGGTCAGGAAACCATGCTTAAGCGAGAGGCATTGCGACAGACAGGCATCGATCAAGAACAGTTAGAAAGTCTGGGTCAAGCCGTTGAATGGGTGAAGGGTCAAGCGCAGCCTTTGGATTTGTCTTTATTGGCTTTACCCGAAGGTTTGAGTCAAGTTGCGCCCGCTATTAAAAAACTAGAAGCCTTGCGTGAGCGGGCGCAAGTGTGGTTTTTTACCGATATGCTCTATGCGCCTTGGTTGCTGTTAGCGCATCATCCTGAACTGAGGGCGGAGTTTGCTAATCATCTCGATCATATTTTGGTTGATGAATATCAGGATGTGAACGAAGTGCAGCATATGTTGTTGCAGTGGCTGGCAGGTGAGCGGGCGCAGGTGATGGTGGTTGGGGACGTTGATCAGTGTATTTATACGTGGCGTGGTGCTAACCCCGATTTTTTGGCGCAGCGGTTTGAGCAAGATTTTTTTGGTGCGACGACGCATTACTTACCACACAGTTTTCGTTTTGGGCATAGTCTGGCGTTGCTGGCGAATCATGCGATTGCCGCGAATGATTGGACAGGTCGGCGGGCTGTGTTGGCGGTAGAAACCAGTCAACCGACTCAGATTGAAGTGTTGGTGGGGGCGCAAGCGCCCTTGCTGATGCAGTCTTTGACGATTTGGCATGAAAAGACGGGTAACTGGCAATCGGCAGCGATTTTGGTGCGTGTTTGGGCGCAGGCGGCATCGGTCGAGTTGGCTTTGTTGCAAGCGAACATTCCTTATCGGTTGTTGGGCGAGCGTAGTGTGTGGGATGCGCCCATTACGCAAGGGGTGATGGCGTTGTTGGCGTTGGCAGAGGGGCGTTTATGGCAATGGAATCATGAAACCCGATACCAAGCCCTTATCGCTTTTTGGCAGTTGCCACCATTAGGAATGCCTAAAGCGGCGCGTGAACGCTTAACGCAGCTTTCAGCGCAAGCGCCCGATCAGGTGTTTTCTGCCATCGAAGCGATGCCTTGTGAGCGTGACTGGTTAAAGTCCTATTGGTTGAAGCGGGCAAGGGTATGGCACGATTTATTGGCGGGCAATTATCGGGGTTGGTCGGCTCTGGCGTTGGTGCGTGAGTTTATGAGTCAGACGGATGCGCAAAATCGCTTAGAGAAACTCTCTGGTTCGGTTCAGCAAGGCGATATGCAAGTCGGCATTTTGTTTGCTTTGCGCGATGTACTCAGCGAGCAACAGAGTTTGTCGCAGGCAATCGACTTGTTGGGCGATATGCGTGAGGCTTCCTTGTTTGGTCAGTCGCAAGATGATGTGGTGACACTCACCACCATTCACCGCGTCAAAGGGCGAGAGTGGGATGCGGTGTGGGTATCAGGGTTGCAAGAAGGGGCTTTTCCCAGTAGTCGCAGCGATGATCAGCCACAGTTGATGGAAGAAGAACGGCGTTTGTTTTATGTGGCGATTACCCGTGCGCGTCGGCAACTGATTTTATTGGTGCCCGATTTGTCGGTATTATTGCCCTTGTGGGAAAAGGGGCTGACCGCCAACAGTGCAGGGCAGAGCAGTCGCTTTATGGCGGAAACGAATTTGACCCTGTGTCAGCAGTTGGGTTCATTTTTGCATGGCGATGACAAAAAGCTGCCAAATGCTGGTGATATACGTATTGCGAATGCCTATTTGGCTGCGCTGGGTAGAGGCGAGCGACTTCGTGTGCCTGTGGTTAAGACAGTCGGAGCCGATGTGATTCATGATAAATTTGGTGCAGGCATGGTGATGTCGCGTATCGATGATAAAATTGAAGTCATGTTTGGCGATGGGGTGAGATGGTTAAAGG
>DZAT01000073.1 GCA_022736205.1 Thiomicrospira cyclica | reverse complement strand
GATGCTAACCAGTCGACAGCGTCCGCAACGGCATCAACCGTCGTTGCAGTGTCGCTCGCCAATTCGGCTGGGCGACGATAATCATTGAATGCACCATAGAGAGCAGCAACGTCTGCTATCGCTTCATCATCAGTCGAAACAAACACATCCAAATCGAAAGTTGATTGTTGCGCTGCTTCAATTGTCCACGCAATCAGTGGCTTGCCACATAAATCGACAATATTTTTACCGATAATCCCCTTAGAGCCACCTCGTGCAGGAATAAACGCCAACAATCTCACGTTCACCGCTCATTTTTCCCAGCTAAAAACTGTTCATCAAAATCCGTTTGTGCCTGTTCAAAATCGGGCATTTGACCAATATCGAGCCAATAGTCTTGCATTTGAAATGCGCTCACATTCAATTGGCGCTCAATCAAGTGATCGACCAAAGTCGGCATATCAAAAAACTCATCTTTGGGAACGAACTCTAATGCTTGAGGCGATAACGCATAAATACCACCATTCACCCAATAACGATAAACAGGCTTTTCGACAACTCGCGCAATACGATTATCGTTCAAATCAATCACACCGTAAGGCACTTGGTGCTCGTGTTCGCGCACACACATAGAAGCAACTGCTTTTTGTGCAATATGAAAATCCATTAACGCCTTAAAGTCTAACTTAGTGAGCAAGTCACCATTCATCACTAAAAAAGGCGTTTGCATCGCATGTGGTAGCAGACTCAAAGCGCCAGCTGTTCCCATGCGCTTCGTTTCTTCGACATAATGAATCGTGACCCCCCATTTCTCACCATCGCCGAAATAGTCTCGAATCATGTGCCCTAAATAGTTAATACAGAAATAAAATTCGTTAAATCCTTGGCTCACCAAGGTTTCCATAATATGCTCTAAAATCGGACGATTACCCACTTTTAGCATGGGCTTGGGAACCGTTTGTGTTAATGGACGTAAGCGCGTACCGAGTCCGCCCAACATAAGCACCACGGGATAAGGCAATCCAGATAAAGAGACAGGACGATCAAAATACAAACCCAGCACACGATGCTGAGCATCCACAATCGGCAAATGACGAATTTTTTTGCCCTGCAACTTCTGTCGCCATGCCAGCAGGTGTTCGCCTTCATAACCCACAACGGGCGCGACACTCATGGCGGTTGTTACAGCGGCATGCAGCTCAATGTCTTTTAAGAGCGCACGACGAATATCACCATCGGTTAAGGTACCGACTAAGGTTTCTTGCTCATCGACAACAAGGGCAATTTGAATGGCATTATCATCAAGATTGCGCAAGGCATCTTTAAGTGTTGCGCTGGTCGATAAGGATAAGGGACGCCAAGGAATTAACATGGTTTATTTTCCTGTTAAAGAGAACACAAAGCCGCCAACATGGGCAGTCGATACTGTAAAAAGCACTCGATAGACGACTGATCGACCGTCAAGCTAGCGTCCACTTGTGCAACAAAAGCAAGCAGTTCAGATTCAGCTATTCCCATCTGCAAGGCGAGTAAACTCAATAAGTCTGCTCTGCTAATCGAAATTGCCCCACCCGTCATCGAGCTTGCCAACCACGCTAATTTATCATCGTAAAGGCTTTGCCCAATAATGTAACGATTGAATGCCTGTACACGTGCTTGCACAAGCTGACACTCTGCTTCTGACTGGGCTGGTGCAATCACATTCGCAGCCCACAAGGCTTTAATCGTTGCCAAACTTGTCGCAAAGCTATCGGTTGCACGCGCAGCAGCCTGCTGATGTAGCGCCTGCACAGTACGCGGCTGATAGTCAGCAAGCAAACGCAACATGGCGCGATAATCTTGAGGATCTGGCTCTGCTTCACCGCGCGGCGTCACGAAAGCAACACGCAATTGATCCAGTGGTTTAACCAATACAAAACGGAGATTAGCCAGCGCATTGCCGTGCTGTAGGGGCGTTAGCGCTCGCTTACCTTTAACGTAGATATCAATCCTAAAATCGGTATTGGCGAATAAGTCTTTGGTATATTCCGCAAGAATCGGATCAGAAATAGCCCCCACAGCTTGCAGTTGCTCAGGCGTAAAGTTCATTTCTTCGAGGTGTTTAACGATATTGGCAGAGCAAGCAAAGTCGAGTTTGATCGCTTGCATGCGCTCACAGACATCTGGGAAAGCCATTGGCTGCCAATCACGATTGAAATATTCGTGAACCAAATGATTGGGATCCTGCAATGCCATCTGCTGTAAGCGCGCTTCGACAAGCTCATGTCCCAGCACAGAAAAGGGCGCTGGAACAGATCGCAACTGATGCACTGCATTAATCGCTTGATTCAGTTTATTAGTAATACTCGTTGAGGGTGCTGTCATTTTATCGGCATAGCGCAACATAAAATCACGCACGGGCGCAAAGACAGACCAGCCAGGCAAGGCATTATAACTAAAGACAAAAGCACCACCGACTGCCAACTGACGCGCCACAAACGACTCAATCAATTGGCGGTTTTCTTCAGAGACCCAGCTCCAAATACCGTGCGCGACAATAAAATCGAATTGTGGCAAATCATCACGGACACAGAACTGGGCAAACGACTGATCCACCAATAGCATCTGTGCATCCGTTTTTTCAGATAAGGCTTGTGCAAACCCTGTTTGTGCTGGACTAAAATCCGTACCAACAGAGACACTATGCGCAATGGCTGTGGCATGAATATTAATCGCCACACCCTGTCCGAAACCAAGCTCACAAATAACAGCATTTTGCGGCACCACATAACCAGCCAATGTCAGTAACGCTCGAATACGGACAGGATTCATATCGCCTCGGTAACTATAAGGATAAGCGACCTCTGTTACATATCCACCCGACCAATCTGCCATATTCAACCCGTCCTTTGTACAACTTAAACGATATCCACAAAACTTTTATGTACCATTCTACCCCAATCAACTGAACGCAAGAAAGCTAAAATCTGTGTGCTTGGTGCTGACATCTGCTGAGTCGCAAAAGACATTGTCTCAGTCTGTGTCATGAGTTGATGCATGATCGTTGCAATATGCTCTGTTAACGGCAGACAATCAAACACACTGGCATCACGCAAACGCCCCGCTTGTCGTGTGCCAATATTGACCGTTGGAATTCCTAACCAAGGCGCTTCTAACAAACCACTCGATGAATTACCCACCACAGCAATACTTTCTTTCATCACGCTCAAATAACGTTGCTGACCCAATGAACTAACCGCTTTAATCCGATTATCCATTTTTGCCGTTGCCAATAACCAGCTTAAAATACGCTCCCCCCCTGCATCCATATTGGGGTAAGTCCAAATAAACAGTGCATCGGGTAACTGCTGGCACAATGCTTCATAAATAGCATTAACGGCCGCAATATCATCTTCGGAACCTAAGGTTTCTGGATGGTAGGTAAGCAATACCCACTGCTTTTGAGGATTCAAGACTAGCGCTTGCGCCAAGGCATCGCGAGATAACCACGTTAACTGCGTTAGCGCATCGGCAATCATCGGACCCACAAGCTGCACGCGCCAATCTTCCTCACCCAACTGACGCACTCGACGTGCATAGTCTTCGTGCGCCACAAAGTGTAATGCCGACAACTTAGTAATCGCATGACGAATGGCATCATCTAATGCACCAAGCGTCAACTCGCCACCATGTAAATGGGCAACTGGAATGCGTTGTAAATAAGCCGCTTGCGCAGCAGCCAATGCCTCGAAACGATCCCCCAAAATAAAGACCATATCGGGCTTTAAGCGATCAAAGGCATCAGCAAAACCAAGCATCCCTAACGCCATTGACTTAGCCACGCCCAAAGGCGTATTGCTTGCCAATAACATATCGACTTGTGCATCGGCCACAAAACCATCAGCAAGAATTTCGGCTTGCGTATTACCTAGCTGAGATAATAAGTGCGCCGCCGCAACCACCAACTGCAATTGAAAATCGGACGAATCAGCAATGGCTCGCATCAAGTGTTTGAGCAATCCATACTCGGCACGCGTACCCGTGACAACACAAAGTTTTTTAATCATAATTTCATGCTGGTTTTAGAAATGATGTTATCTGGTCTTGTCGCTCGCATCCACTCGCGCAAATTATCTAAATCATCAAGATCGATTTCATCCCCCAGAGAACCATCATCATTAATCCAGCGTAACCGTTCATTATCTTTGGTCAAAAATAATACCTTGCCATAAAACGCAGGAATATGTCTTGCTTTACGTGCTGCATCTTTGCTGCTTTCTTTGGTTTCTATTAAGCGTGTAATCGCTTCATCACCTGGGAAATGACTGAGTGAAACGATAAAGTCAGGATAAAAATAATTTTTACTTTCACCACGAACTAATTTAACAGAATAAGGTTTTCTATCGGGATTACGATGCCACCATTCAACAAAATCACATCTATCAAGTGCTTTTGCCAGTGCGAGCTCTTCTGTATTAAGCGTCAAAGAACCATCATAGCAACCGACTGAGTAAGTCGCATCATCGAATTGCCAAATTTTATCTTTAAGCAAAGCGCGTGCATCAGTCATTAACACTTGATCGAGTTGTTCGTGCTCTTTTTTAAGTGGCGGCATAATGCCATAACTGTTTTTGCGTGACATTTTCAGTTGTAAATCGGTCGGATAAAGCATGACATCGGGCAAAGGCGCGGCATCTTGCGTAATGGCACGAGAAGCAATCGCGGCATAAATCGCTTCGCCCAATTTATCGCTCTGTTGTAATGCGATCCAATGCGCAGCATCGCGTGCCATGCGTTGCATGGTTTTAGCATCTGGCAACTCATCTAACCCCAATGCTTCAATGGCTTCTTCTATTTTGGGCATCATGCGGGCGGCAAGCACAATTAATATTTCTTTGATGTCGGCATCTTCTACTTGTGGCAAAGCACGCAAGACTTGCATGGCATCTTTGGCAAGCTGATTACGGTCGGTAATAATTTGCACATCTTGCGCATAATGACTGCCTCGCGTTAGTTCGGTATGCACCTCTTTTTCTTTGAGTTGATTTCGGGCAACCTTAACCGCATCGGCTTCGAGTTTTGAGGGGATGTCTAACCTAGCTGCTGCACTATGTGATAGCTCACTCATGATGTCAATATCAGGCTTTTCTTCTGTTTTGAGTCTATCGCCCAATTTTGGCAAGGTCGTTTGACGTGGATAAACTGAAATACCGTTTTCTGCCATTAAAGCCGCAAAAGCTTCCTTACTATCAATGCGTTTTACGATCGGTTTTGTCACTGTAGATACGACATCTGCTTCTTGTGCCAAACTACTAAAGTCTTCGCTTTCTTCATGCACAGTCAAATCAAACAAACTACCCTGCCCGAATGCATTTTCTTTATCTTTTGCTGAGTTTTGCGTTAAAAAATTCTCGTATTTATCATTTTCCACATCGTCTTTATCATTAATCGGTAATTGTGCGGCATACACTGCTTGCATCTGTGCCGTGGGTTTATTGGTGATTTTGGTAAAACCGCCGACCGTTTGGCGCACATCCATTTTTTCGGTTTGTCCTTCGAGTTGGCTTTTAACTTGTGCGGTTGAGCGCACTGCTTGCTCAAAGCCTTGTTGTGCCTCTGCATTACCAAGATAAATATAGGCAGTATTAAACCCTTCAGGAATCTGCTTTTTACCAGAATAATGTGCTCGAATGCCTTTATCGACACGCATTGCTCTGCCGATAAACTGCATCGCAAAATCGGTATCATTAACAGGTTTTGTCGATGCCAAGACAAAAGCACGCGGCGCATCGAACCCTGTCCCTGCCGATTGCTTAAAGATTAGCACTTCTTTGCTGGTATCATTGGCAATTGCCGCCATCATACTCGGATCTGGATTGTCCGAAGTATGAATCCCAATGGCTAAGGGCGACACGCCACACAAATTGCTTAAATCTTGCGCAGCTTCCTCTACCGTGCCAGAACCATTGGCAACCTGAACCAATAATAACGGATTGAGTGCAATCCCTGCTTCTTGTAGCTGCTTTTTTAGGAGTTTATTGCGTCGCCAACTTTGACGTAATACGGTACGCTTTAGGTCGGCAACCGATTGCACGCTTTGGCGCAAATCGTACACAATCGCTTCGATATATTTTTTATTAAGCTTTGCCTCGACCACTTCATCTCGTCCGACTAAAAAGCTTTCATAAGCAGAACGCCCTGATTGCGCTAAAAAGTCTAACAAGCGTTGATCTTTTGGGGTTGCTGTTGCCATGAGCATAAAATCAGGATTAAGCCAATGCGCAAACTTACCAAACTCTGTTCCTGCATCTAAAGCAATATGGGCTTCATCGACCACTAAGCCAATTTTTAATGACTTGGCACGAATGAGCGTTACCCATTCGGCAATGGTGCGCGTGTCGTCATCACCATCGGCATTGTAGCCCTTGGTACGCCAAGCAGCTTTTGATACCCCTTGTGCGGTCGATAACATCACACTACCGCTACTGGGTTCTTGATTGCGCCCTTCGGACAATAAAACAGGGGTTAAATCGTGCGCATTGGTAATTAATGCGTCTAGGGTCTGCGTAACAAGCGTGGTAAAGGGTACAAACCAAAACCAGACGACATCATGCTGTTGACACACATTCGATAAAATACGCGATAGCATAAACGTCTTGCCAGACCCCGTTGGCGCACGCAACAAACACGGTGGTGGATTATCGCGCAATAAGGCTGTGGTAATATTACTAATTAGCTCTTTTTGAAAAGCTTCGGGTTCGAGAAGATGACTTTGTGAGGCATTGAACATAATTACTTACCGCTTACTTGTTTTTGGGTACGAATCAGACTATCCGCTAAATTGTAGCAGTTCGCCACTCTGCCAGCTTTGATAAAAGCCGCTTCGACCGTATCGGGACGGTCGGAATAAACCGCCACACGCTCGCACGGATAGGCAAGCAATTGCTTGATGGCGGGCTTACTGACAACAGGACAAACTAAAACGGCTAAGGTGTCATTACTGGCAATCACAATCACTTCTTCATTGGTTTCGACTCCAGCCGCCTGTGCTTCTCGCAATCGTAGCATAAGCGTGGCATGTTCTGGCGTGAGTTCAAATAGCGCGTCAGCACTTTGCAATAAATCAAGCTGCAAATAGGCAAAACTGCCCCCTAAGGCTTTTTGGGTATTTTTTCCATTAATAACACTACGCACGCGTTCAGCACAAACATCTCGACATAAATTTTTATCGGGTTCTTTAGCGGTTGCTTCGGTGCTAGAACAGATGATAAATTGTCGGTTTCCACCGTCTTCGTTATTTAAGGCTAATACGGCATGAGCTGTTGTGCCACTACCTGCAAAGAAGTCTAAAACAATATCATTGGGCTTACTGGCTTG
>DZAT01000026.1:9930-27023 GCA_022736205.1 Thiomicrospira cyclica | reverse complement strand
CTGTCGTGCCTGTAGTGGAGTCGTACATACGATTTTACAACTATAAACGAATCAGTTTGTTGCTAAATTGCCAAATCCCCTGCAAAGCGTAAGGATACTGTAAAGAAAGCAGCTTAAATTCTTTCTAGAAATACTTGACCATTACATAGTAATAACAAAAACGACAAACCCCGCATTGTAGCGGGGTTTCGGTTACATATCGTAATCTAAAGTAATCAATGGTTTTCTTCGTGACGCATTTGAGGGAATAGTAATACATCACGAATTGAAGGCGCATCAGTGAGTAACATCACCAAACGGTCAATACCGATACCTTCACCAGCTGTCGGTGGCAAACCATACTCTAGCGCACGAATGTAGTCGGCATCATAATGCATCGCTTCATCATCGCCAGCTTCTTTCGCTTGTGCTTGCTCTAAGAAACGTGCCGCTTGATCTTCAGAGTCATTTAATTCCGAGAAACCATTAGCAATTTCACGACCACCAATGAACAACTCAAAGCGGTCTGTTACTTCTGGATTCGTATCGTTACGACGCGCTAATGGCGACACTTCTGCTGGGTATTCGGTAATAAACGTCGGCTGAATCAGTTGATGCTCGACCGTTTCTTCAAACAGAATCGTTTGTACTTTGCCCAAGCCCGATCCTGCTAATACCTTAAAGCCTTTCGCTTCAACAATTGATGTCAACTTAGGCAAGTCCTCTAAATCAGCAGCTGTAATGTCTGGATTGTATTTCAGAATGGATTGTTTAATACTCAAACGCTCAAACTTACCACCAAAATTAATCTCTGTCCCCTGATAGATGAACTTAGCATCCCCCGTAATCGCTACTGCTAACTCAGACAACAATGTTTCAGTCATGTCCATAAGGTCGTTGTAATCGGCATATGCCCAATAAAACTCCATCATGGTGAATTCTGGGTTATGGCGCGCCGACAGCCCTTCATTACGGAAGTTACGGTTAATTTCAAAGACCTGCTCAAAACCACCGACAACCAAACGCTTTAAATACAACTCTGGCGCAATACGCAAGTAAAGCGGCATGTCTAACGCATTATGATGGGTCACGAATGGCTTAGCCGCAGCACCACCTGGAATGGGGTGCATCATGGGGGTTTCGACTTCTAGGAAGCCTTTTTCGATCATAAACTTGCGAATGTAGGCAATCGCTTGTGAACGACGAATAAAGGTAGCGCGACTGTGCTGATTAACAATCAAATCGACATAACGTTGACGGTAGCGCACTTCGGTATCATGCAAACCATGAAACTTATCGGGCAGCGGACGCAAACTCTTCGTTAACAACTGTGCCGAATGTGCATGAAGCGTCAACTCGCCCGTATTGGTACGGAACAAAAAGCCGTTAACACCAACAATATCTCCTAAATCCCAATGTTTAGCTTCGTCATAAACAGTTTCGCCAATATCTTGACCGCGCAAATAAACCTGCATCTGACCACTACTATCTTGTAGCGTCAAAAAGCTCGCTTTACCCATCACACGCTTGAGCATAATGCGACCCGCAATGGTTGCGATGACAGGCTCTGCCAATTCAGCTAAAGCCGCTTTATCTAAGTGTGCATAACCCGCTTGTAAATCCGCCGCTAAGGTGTCGCGCTTAAAGGTGTTCGGAAAAGCGTTACGTTGGGTACGAATTACCGCCAATTTAGCACGACGTTCGGTAATCACATGGTTTTCATCGTGATGTTCAGGGGTTGCGTTTTGTTCGCTCATGTTTTAATTCCTTTTTAGAGTCCAGCCTTGAGGCTAGCTTCAATAAATATATCCAAATCGCCATCTAATACGCCTTGCGTGTTACCGACTTCGACGTTAGTACGTAAATCTTTAATGCGCCCTGAATCCAACACATATGAGCGAATCTGGCTACCCCAAGTCACATCCGACTTAGTTGACTCGAGCGCTTGTTTTTCGGCACTACGTTTGCTCATTTCTAGTTCGTACAATTTGGCGCGTAGCTGCTTCATTGCCTCGTCTTTATTCGAGTGCTGCGAACGTCCTGCTTGCGATTGGGTAACGGTATTTGTTGGTAAGTGAGTAATACGCACCGCAGATTCAGTTTTGTTAATATGCTGACCACCAGCACCACTAGCACGATAAACGTCGATACGCAAATCAGCTGGATTAATGTCAATTTTGACATCATCGTCAATTTCTGGTGACACAAAAACCGATGAAAAAGAAGTATGACGCTTGCTGTTCGAATCGAAAGGGGATTTACGCACCAAACGATGTACGCCTGTTTCGGTACGACACCAACCATATGCATATTCACCTTTAACGTGAATTGTCGCACTTTTAATCCCAGCAACATCACCATCAGATACTTCCATCAGTTCAGCTTCAAAACCTTTAGCGGTAATCCAGCGCAAATACATGCGCAATAACATGCTTGCCCAGTCTTGTGCCTCTGTTCCGCCAGAACCAGACTGAATATCGAGATAGCAGTTATTGGGATCCATCTCACCTCTGAACATGCGTGCAAACTCAAGTTTTTCAATGGTTGCTTGTGTTGAAGCCAAGTCTTCAATCACAGAATTAGCGGTTTCCTCATCATCTTCTGCTTCCGCCATTTCGAGTAATTCTTGCAAAGAAGTCAACTCATCTCGGATGCCATCAATGTTATTAACGACTTTTTCCAGCAGTACGCGCTCTTTACCTAAGGCTTGCGCACGTTCTGCATTATTCCACACATCAGGATTTTCGAGTTCGCGTTGTACTTCTTGTAATTTTTCCGACTTAGTGTCGTAGTCAAAGATACCCCCGAAGCAATTCACAACGCTCATTGAGGTCGCGAATGCGGGCATAGATACCAGCCAGTTCCATGTCTGCTTTCCAAATTACTGTAAACCAATTATTTTAACGCATATTAGATAGTGACATAAAGAACAAAAATAACAATCGTTGCTCATTATTACTTTTAGAGATTCTAAAAGTAAACAAAGCACCGTTTTTACCACTTCCCATTGATAACATCATCGTATAAACTTATAAGATAATTTATGTACCACATCGCGGAGCCATCATCATGTCTAAACATTGCCAAGTTTTAATTCTCGGTTCAGGTCCTGCTGGCTATAGTGCTGCTGTTTATACCGCACGCGCCAATTTAAAACCAGTGATGATCACGGGTATGCAACAAGGCGGTCAACTGACAACCACCACTGAAGTCGATAATTGGCCAGGCGATGATCAGGGGGTGGAAGGTCCTGCCCTAATGGAACGCATGCAAAAACATGCTGAACGTTTTGGTACAGAGATTGTTTTCGATCACATCAATTTTGTTGATTTAGAAACACGTCCTTTTTTCTTGCGTGGTGACATGGGCGAATACACAGCTGACGCGCTCATTATTTCGACGGGAGCATCGGCTAAATACTTAGGCATCCCCTCCGAAGAAACATTTAAAGGCAAAGGTGTTTCTGCTTGTGCAACTTGCGATGGTTTCTTCTACCGTGGTCAAACAGTTGCTGTCATTGGTGGTGGTAATACCGCGGTTGAAGAGGCGCTTTATCTGTCTAATATTGCCAAAGAAGTTATTTTGGTACACCGTCGTGATAGCTTTAAAGCCGAGAAAATTATGATTGACCACTTAATGCATAAAGTTGAGCATGGCAACATTAAGCTTGAATTGCACAGCGAAGTTGATGAAATTTTTGGCGACAAAACAGGTGTTACTGGTATTCGTTTAAAACACCGTGATGGCAGTAAAAAAGATATCGAACTACAAGGCGTGTTTGTTGCGATTGGTCATAGCCCGAACACAGGCATTTTTGATGGTCAACTTGATATGGTTAATGGCTATATTAAAGTCAAGAGTGGCATCGAAGGAAACGCGACAGCTACCAGCGTTGCAGGTGTATTCGCAGCAGGCGACGTTGCGGATCAGGTTTATCGTCAAGCGATTACGTCAGCTGCATCTGGCTGCATGGCAGCACTCGATGTGGAGCGCTACCTTGCAGAGCAAGAATAAGTTGTTTGCCTATTATTGATCACATTTGTGCACTGGCTAACCTTAAACAATGGGGCGTGCGTGCGTTATGCCGCCCCCGATGATACACCTTTTTTTCCTGCAATAGGATTTGCGTTAGAGGATCCCGCAGGATTAATTCAAATGGGTGGCGCGCTCACGCCAGACTGGTTATTAGCTGCTTATCAGCGCGGTATTTTCCCTTGGTTTAGTTCAGGAGACCCCATTTTATGGTGGTGTCCCGATCCGCGCACCATCCTTATTCCTAACGAGTTCAACCTCACCCGCAGCCTCGCCAAAGTCATACGTAACGGCGGTTTTACCGTCACTTATGATACGGCATTCCATTCGGTTATCGATGCTTGCGCCTATACGCGCGACGAAACATGGATTATGCCCGAAATGATTGCTGGCTATAAACAACTCCACCAACAAGGCTATGCTCACTCAGTCGAAGTTTGGCTGGATGATGAACTTGTCGGTGGTTTGTATGGCATTGCTTTGGGTAAGGTTTTCTTTGGAGAATCCATGTTTGCCAAAGCCAACAATGCCTCAAAAGTTGCCTTAGCAACCCTCTGCCAACAACTCTTTCAATGGGGCTTTGACTTAATTGATTGTCAATTCAGCACAATACATTTGTTGTCTTTGGGAGCGAAGGAGGTGTCAAGAAACGTCTTTTTAACGCGTTTAGAACATGCCTTAAAGCAACCAACAGAACTTGGCAAATGGCACGAATTAAATGCCAAACAAACATCTGGCATTGATCTCTAATTGCGCGGCGACCACGTCAATCGGCAACCCCTTAATCTCTGCAACCCGAGCGCCAACTTGCGTAACATATGCTGGTTCGTTTAACTTGCCACGATAGGGAACAGGAGCAAGATAAGGCGCATCGGTTTCAATCAGTAGTTTATCTAAAGGCACATAACTCATCGTTTCGTGTACTAAAGCAGCATTCTTAAAGGTCGAAATCCCAGAAAAAGAAATATAAAAGCCAATATCCAACGCTTGCTGTGCCGTTTCTTTATCCTCAACAAAACAGTGCATAATACCAGTTACCAGACCTTTTCCAACATCTCTCAATACCGCCAATGTTTGTGGACTTGAATTTCGGGTATGAATAATCAGTGGCTTATTGAGCTGTTTTGCCAATTCAATTTGACGCTCAAAGCGCTCATACTGATGTCCGCACTCTCTTTCTGGTGCGTGATAAAAATCCAGCCCACACTCACCAATGGCGATGACTTTTTCGTGCGCAGCTAAGGCCGCCATTGTTTGCCAGTCATCCTCAGCATAAACCGCTTCGCTTGTCGGATGCACACCAATGGCACCATAAACATCATCAAACACCAAGACGTTATCGAGTACACAACGCCAATTATCTTTGCCCGTACTGACATCGAGTACACGATGTACGTTGTTAGCACGCGCTCGTTGCATCACCTCTAACGTGCTGCCTTGCTCTTCTTTTAGTAAACACAAATGACAATGGGTATCCATCCATCCCGTCATGCTAAGGCTCCTTAATGATAACGTTGAGTCGGTAAAGTTGGCTTAAGCGATACATCTATCACTGATCGGCACGATAACATAAGCCTTTTATCGAGCGGACCTTTAACTTGCAAATTATGTTTTTATTAATGAAGCTATCGTACAATGATGGTAACATAAAATATTATTGTTACGATGAATGATCATTCATTCACCTTAAAACGGCGAGTTAATTTGTGATGTCTGAAGATGACGATCAAGAGCAAACATGGGTTGTTGTGAAGCGTAGAAACGAGCAAGATGTGTTCGTTGAAATGCAATCTGATGCAGCTGGCTGCGCCACGGGACACTGCGGTGCAGGTGCAGTCGGTTGCCAGTCAAATGCGTTTGTGGGTTTATTTGCAACAGCACCCTTGTTAAGGCTTAAAGATGTCCCTATAACCGTTAACGAGGGTGATCGTTTGTTGTTATCCCTGCCGCGAAAAGCTGTGTTTCAGTTGGCATTTTTAGGTTATGGATTGCCTTTGTTTGCTTTGTTGTTAGGCTTATGGCTTGGGCAGACGCTTGCTGGCGATTTAACGGCTTTATTTTTAGGAATATCTGCTTTGTTGATGACGTGGTTGGCGGTTGGTAAATTGGGCTTGGTTATTGAGCCAAAGATTTTAGAGTGTCACTTGCTTAGTGTTTAGGAGAAATTAAAAATGTCAATTCGCGCTTTATTTTCGGGTTTATTGGTGGGCTTTAGTTTATTGGTTGTCAGGCCCGTTGTGTCTGCTGAGCTGCCTGACTTTACCCAGCTTGTTGAAAAAAATGCTGCTGCCGTGGTTAATATTTCGACCATGCAAAAAGTTCAGCAACAGCGAGGGGGTGATTTCAACGGTATTCCTGAAGAATTGTTAAAACGTTTTTTTGGTGATGCCTTTCCTATTCCAAAGGGTGCTGTACCAGAGCAGGGAAATGGCAACGGAAGCGGTAAAAAAGAGGTTCAGTCGTTAGGTACAGGCTTTATTGTGTCGCCAGATGGTTACATTGTCACTAACCACCATGTGGTAGCGGATGCTCAAGAAATTGTGGTGCGTTTCAGCGACCGAAAAGAATTGGTTGCTAAAGTCATCGGTTCTGATGAGCGTACCGATGTCGCATTGATTAAAGTTGAAGCCAAGGGATTGCAGACGGTTAACCTTGGGCAGTCCAGTAAGCTTAAAGTCGGTGAGTGGGTGTTAGCGATTGGTTCTCCTTTCGGTTTCGAGGCTACGGTTACCCAAGGGATTGTTTCGGCGAAAGAACGTACGTTACCCGATGATACATATGTTCCCTTTATTCAAACAGATGTGGCGATTAATCCAGGTAATTCAGGTGGTCCATTATTTAACCTCGCAGGCGAAGTTGTCGGGATTAATTCACAAATTTATAGCCGTAGCGGTGGGTTTATGGGGTTGTCATTCTCGATTCCGATTGAAGTGGCAATGAACGCGGTTGATCAAATTAAACGCAATGGTCATGTGGTGCGTGGTTATTTGGGCGTGAATGTGCAAGAGGTGACTTCTGAATTATCAGAGTCTTTTGGCATGGAAAAACCCAAAGGTGCTTTGGTTGCGGAAGTATTTCCCGATACACCCGCTGCAAAGGCAGGCATTAAAGCGGGCGATGTCATTTTGTCAGTTAACGGCATGGAGATCAATAAATCGGGTAGTTTACCGCCTGTTATCGGCATGACCCCCGTTGGTCAGCCTGTAGAGTTGCGTCTGTTGCGTCAAGGCAAATTGCAGACCATGCGCGTAACCGTAGAATCCTTACCCGACGATAAAAAACAAGCAGCGAATCAGAGTAAGCGAAGCAGTAAAGGCACACCAGAAGCATCAGCAAAAACCATTTTGGGTGCTACTGTCATTCCGTTAGAAGATTCGGTTAAGAAAAAGCTGGATATTGATTTTGGGGTGCGCGTGTCTTCTATTAACGAGGGTAGCTTGTTAAACAGTGGTGTACAGACAGGCGATATTTTGTTGGAAGTTAATTATATCCGTTTAGATTCGGTTGACGTTCTCGCAGACTTGGCTGCAAAACTTCCGAAGGGACAAAAAATTCCAATGCGCGTTGTGCGTGGGAATCGTGCGCTGTTCTTGCCTTTAGTTATTCAATAAGCTAAAGTTAAGCGCTATTTTCTGTGGGGGGAGCTTACTGCTCCCTCATTTGTATTTTTATTTATATTTTGTATTTGTGTTAGGTATTTCATGGCTTACGAACTGGATTTAATCCGTAACTTTTCAATTATCGCCCATATTGACCACGGCAAATCAACTTTAGCGGATCGTTTTATCCAGTTCTGTGGTGGCTTAACAGATCGCGAGATGTCCTCTCAAGTTCTTGATTCTATGGATTTAGAGAAGGAACGTGGCATTACCATTAAGGCGGCCAGTGTCACTTTGCATTACAAATCAAATGATGGCAAGATTTATGAGCTGAACTTTATTGATACGCCAGGTCACGTCGATTTTAGTTATGAAGTGTCGCGTTCGTTAGCAGCTTGTGAAGGCGCTTTGTTGGTGGTTGATGCTTCGCAAGGCGTTGAAGCGCAAACGGTGGCCAACTGTTATACCGCTATTGAGCAAGGGCTAGAAGTGCTTCCTGTGCTCAATAAAATCGATTTACCTAATGCTGATGCAGATCGTGTTATTCAAGAAATTGAAGAAATTATTGGTATTGATGCGACAGAAGCGGTACACGCTAGTGCCAAAGCAGGTATTGGTATTCAAGAAACGCTTGAAGAAATCATTGCCAAAATTCCAGCTCCCAAAGGTAATCCAGATGCACCGCTTAAAGCCTTAATTATTGATTCTTGGTACGACAACTATTTGGGTGTTGTGTCTTTGGTACGTGTGATGGATGGTGCGATTCGTCCTAAAATGAAGATGAAAGTCATGTCGTCTGGCAATACCCATGAAGTATTGGAAGTGGGGGTGTTTAATCCCAAACGTGTTAAGCGTGAGAGTTTGGGAACGGGTGAGGTTGGTTTCGTTATTGCGGGATTAAAAGAGATTGATGGCGCCCCTGTTGGTGATACTTTAACCGATGCAGCGAATCCAGCAACAGTATCATTGCCAGGATTTAAACCATCACAACCTCGTGTATTTGCTGGTATCTTTCCCATTAGCTCGGAAGACTACGAGGCGTTACGTGAGTCTTTACGTAAATTACGTTTGAATGATGCATCTTTGTTTTTTGAACCAGAAACATCAACGGCATTAGGCTTTGGCTTCCGTTGTGGTTTCTTGGGCTTATTGCATATGGAAGTGATTCAAGAGCGTTTGGAACGAGAATTCAACCTTGATTTGATCACCACGGCACCTACGGTTGTTTATGAAGTGCTCACGGTACGTGATGAAGTGCTCAAGGTTGATAATCCAGCGAAGTTGCCTGAGCTAGGGTCTATTAAAGAAATTCGCGAACCAATTATTCAAGCGAATATTTTAATGCCACAAGAGTATGTCGGAGCTGTTATGAGCTTGTGCATGGAAAAGCGTGGCGTACAAAAAAATATGAGCTATGCGGGTAAGCAAGTGCAATTACAAATGGAACTGCCACTCAACGAAGTCGTTCTGGATTTCTTTGATCGATTAAAATCGATTTCCCGTGGTTATGCATCGATGGATTATGAGTTCCGTCGTTTCCAAGCGGATGATTTGGTGCGTATGGATATGTTGGTAAATGGCGAGCCACTCGATGCCTTATCGATGATTGTGCACCGTAGTACCGCGCAAAATCGAGGTAGAGATATCACTGAGCGCTTGAAGGACTTAATCCCGCGCCAGATGTTCGATGTCGCTGTACAGGCGGCAGTTGGTACTAAAGTAATCGCCCGAAGCACCATTAAGGCGATGCGTAAAGATGTGTTAGCTAAGTGTTACGGTGGCGATGTAAGTCGTAAAAGAAAGTTACTTGATAAGCAAAAAGAAGGTAAAAAACGCATGAAGACGATTGGTAGCGTTGAAATTCCTCAGGAAGCTTTCTTAGCGGTATTAAATATTAGTAAAGATAATGGTTAGGGACGTCGGTTAGGTTATGTTGTTTGAAATTATTTTAACGGCTGCTGTGTTAATCGGTGGCATACTCGCTGCGCTCGATAAGTGGGTCTATGCACCCAAACGTGCAGTCGATGCACCGATGCCCGTGGTTATGGATTATGCGCGTTCGCTTTTTCCTGTGTTGTTGATTGTGTTGGTCTTGCGTTCATTTGTGGCCGAACCTTTCCGTATTCCTTCTGGTTCTATGTATCCGACACTGCACATCGGTGATTTTATTTTGGTCAACAAAATGAGTTATGGCATTAAGTTGCCAGTTGTTTATAGCAAACTGATTGCAACGGGTGAGCCAGAACGTGGCGAGGTTGTTGTGTTTCGCTATCCCGTAGAGCCAGATAAAGATTATATTAAACGTGTCATTGGCTTACCAGGAGATCGAATTAGCTACATCAATAAAACCTTGTTTGTGAATGGGCAAGCGATTAAACAAGCGCGTGTTGGTCGTTATGAAACGACAGGCTCTGGTGCGGTGATGAACGGCGCAGCTTTGATTTCTGAAGATTTGTTAGGGGTTAATCACCAGTTATTGGTTGATCCTGACCGTCAATCGGGAGATTTGATGGATGCGGTTGTGCCAGAAGGGCATTATTTTATGATGGGCGATAACCGTGACCATAGTTACGATAGTCGTTTTTGGGGTTTTGTTCCTGAAGAAAATCTAAAAGGACGCGCTTTCTTTATTTGGATGCACTTTGACAGCGGTATCGATGTGTCACGCATAGGAAGTACCATTAAATGAGTGCAAGCGATGACAAACGTCAGCAACAAGATTGTATGCGACGTATTGGTCATGGGTTTGCTCAGCCTGAGTTATTGTGGCAAGCGCTAACGCATCGCAGTTACGCCAGTGTCAATAATGAACGATTGGAATTTTTGGGTGATGGCATCCTTAACTTTTTAGCGGCTGAGGCTTTGTTTTCTCGCTTTCCTAATCAGCCAGAAGGTGTGTTAACGCGGATGCGTGCGCGTTTGGTGCGAGAAGAAACCTTGGCAGAATTTGCACTGGCATTGAATTTAGGCGACTGCTTAAAGCTGGGTTCAGGTGAGTTAAAAAGTGGCGGTTTTCGTCGGGCTTCTACTCTGGCCGATGCTTTTGAGGCGGTTATTGCAGCAATCTACCTAGATGCAGGCATGGATGCAGCGCGTACTTTTGTGCTTCACTATCTGTCGCCACGTTTTGAGAGCTTAGAACAGGTTGCTGTTGAAAAAGACCCTAAAACACGATTAC
This sequence comes from Thiomicrospira cyclica, assembly GCA_022736205.1. Classification (GTDB taxonomy): domain Bacteria; phylum Pseudomonadota; class Gammaproteobacteria; order Thiomicrospirales; family Thiomicrospiraceae. Next base: position 16,235 of record DZAT01000026.1, on the reverse strand, counting down.
AAGAATGGTGTCAGGCACGCGCTAAATCATTGCCTGATTATCAACTGATTTCGCAAACAGGCGAAGCACACGCGTTAATGTTTGAAGTTGTCTGTCATATCGACGGACAACCTGCGACTCAAGCGCGAGCTAACAGCCGCAAAAAAGCCGAACAAACCGCTGCCAGCGCGATGCTGGAACAGCTAGAAGGAAAATAATATGTCTGATACCCCCTTCCGTTGCGGCACAATTGCCATTATTGGTCGTCCCAATGTGGGCAAATCAACGCTAATGAATGCACTTATTGGGCAAAAGATTAGTATTACCTCGCCTAAACCACAAACCACACGTCATCGTATACACGGAATCTTAACCTTAGATGATGCGCAACTTGTTTTCGTTGATACCCCAGGCGTACACATTAATGGTGCTAAAGCGCTTAATCGCATGATGAACCGTACCGCTTCTTCTGCCTTGGAAGGGGTTGATGTGGTGATGATGTTGGTAGAGGCAGGGCGATTTACAGATGAAGATGCGCGTGTTGCTGAATTGGTCGCTCATGTTGATGTGCCAGTGTTATTAGTGATTAATAAAGTCGATCGTATACAACCGCGTGAAAAATTATTTCCTTACTTAGCTGAGTTAGGCAAAAATGTTAAGTTTACGCAAAGTATTCCTTTGTCAGCTTACGATAAGAAGCATGCAGCATTATTGATTCGCGAGCTGACGAAGCTGCTACCTGAAGGTGAACCCATGTTTGATGAAGACATGGTTACGGATGCTTCGAGTCGTTTTTTGGCTGCTGAAATGATCCGTGAAAAGCTGATGCGTAAACTTAATGAAGAATTGCCCTACGGACTAACGGTCGAGATTGAAAAATACGAAGTAACGCCTGATCGCGTGTTGGTTAATGCGTTGATCTTGGTAGAGCGTGAAGGTCAAAAACGCATTGTGATTGGTGAAAATGGCAATATGCTCAAAGCAGTTGGTACCGAAGCGCGTCATGACTTAATGAAAATGCTTGATATGAAAGTTCATATGGAGTTATGGGTAAAAGTGAAAGATAACTGGTCGGATGATGAGCGTGCCTTGGCGAGTTTGGGTTATCAGTAAAACCTATTGCGCTGCCCTCTTGCGCCTAGCAATTTTGTCAGCTCGTGACGGTTTTATAAATAGTCGTATTGCCATGTTGCTTTATTATTAATATGAATTTGATCGAAGACAAGGCTTTTATTTTGTTTAGCCGTCCGCAAGGCGAAACCAGCCTTTGGTTGAGTGTGCTAACAGAGCATCATGGTAGATTTAGTTTGTTGTATAAAGGCGGACAAAAAAAGGCAGCAATGTGTGCGCCTTTTGCACCAGTGATATTAACATGGAAATCAACAAGACAGGGTTTGTGGTTATCGGGTTGTGAGCGTATGGGGTTTTCTCCACGCTTGACAGGCATGGCGAATTGGAGCGGTCTTTATGCCAACGAATTGTTGCATAAAGGCATGCACGACGCGACTGATATGAGCGCCATGTTTTGGGGCTATCAGCGATTATTGCAGACTTTAGGGCAAGAAACCGTTAGCGTGCCAACAATCAGTTTGGCATTGCGTCGTTTTGAGTGGCAGTTTTTACAGGTATTAGGTTACGGATTTCCTTTGCAGGATGTTACTGGAACGTCTATTCAGGCGCAGTATTATTATCGCTGGCATGATGATGCTTGGCATCTCGCTCAGGAGGGTATTCTGGGAGCGCAGTTGCTCACTTTAGTTGATGATGGCGATGTGTCTGTTGGTATGGCGTTGCGTCAGTTGTTACAGTGGCGATTATGTCAATTGTTGCCAGCATCAGCGATGGTGATGCGTCAGTGGTGGGAACAGTTAGGATAAGACGATCGTCAAAAATTATTTTGTTGTTTGTTTTTATGGTTTTAAGGATTTTCGTAAGGAATGATGATGAAAAAGACAATTGCATTAGGGTTAAATATTGATCACGTGGCAACGTTACGTCAAGCACGCGGCACGCGTTATCCCGATCCTGTACACGCGGCATTATTAGCAGAGCAGCAGGGTGCAGATAGCATTACCCTGCATATTCGTGAGGATCGTCGTCATATTCAAGAGCGCGACTTGGCGCTGTTGATGGAAACGCATCAAACCAAAATCAACTTAGAAATGGCGGTTACTGACGAAATGCTGGCAATGGCGTTACGCTACATGCCGCAAGATGTCTGCTTAGTACCTGAAAAGCGCGAAGAGCTAACCACCGAGGGTGGGCTAGATGTGGTTGGACAGTTTGACCGTGTTAAAAATGCTTGCACGGTACTTGGTGATGCTGGGATTCGTGTGTCTTTGTTTATCGAGCCAGATGCCAAGCAAATTCAGGCTGCTAAAGATGCAGGCGCGCCTGTTATCGAAATTCATACGGGGCATTACGCACAGTTAACAGGCGTTGCGTTAGCAACCGAGCTAGAAAAGATTAAGACGGGCGCAACCTTTGCAGCTGGTTTAGGGTTAATTGTGAACGGTGGGCATGGATTGCACTATCATAATGTGCAAGCGATTGCTGCCATTCCTGAAATGGACGAGTTGAATATTGGTCATGCGATTATTAGCGAAGCGATTTTTAAGGGTTTGCCAGAAGCCGTGCGCGAAATGAAAGCGTTAATGTTAGCGGCACGAGCTTAGCCAATTCATGATTGCTGGGACGGGGGTTGATCTCATTTTAGTCGCTCGAATGGAAAAAGTTTGGCGACGTCATGGCGATCGCCTACTTGCCCGTATGTTGCATCCTGACGAGTTAGTGAAGCGACCGTCTACGACATTGGCAGGACGTTGGTTGGCGAAGCGTTGGGCAGTCAAGGAGGCAGCGGCTAAAGCATTAGGGACAGGGTTTCAACAGTCGGTACGTTTTGTTGACTTTGTTTATGAGCACGATATGTTGGGTAAACCATTATTGCGTGTCGAAGGTAGCGCAAAATTGATCGCTGATAAAATCGGCATCGTGGCGTGGCATGTTAGTGTCAGTGATGAAAAAGATTATGTGATAGCGCAAGTTATTGCAGAAAAATAATAAAACCTGTTACGTCGTTAGCGATAAAAACAAAGAGAGGCAGAAATTACAATGTCAGAACAAAATAATAAGCATCCTTTTTGGGTTGCCGTATCGCATGTGTGGCGATTAAAACCGTCATCTGAACAGGTATCTGCACAAGCTTTGGGAAGTGCAATGTCTTTTATTCCTCTGGCTGCGTTGTTGTTAGGTGTATTACTCACCGCAATGGCTTGGTTGTTTAACGACTTTCCAGCGCAAGTGGTCGCTGCTTTGGTGCTGATCGTCTGGATTAAGTTTAGCGGTGCAACAACCTTAGACGGGTTAGCAAAAACGTCAGATGCAATGCTTAGCCGAGAGGTCGGTGCTTTGCAATCATTAAAAAACGGTGTTAGTCGTCCATTGGGGACGGTGGGTATTGTGTTATTGGTATTGAGCTTGCTGCTGAAGTGGGCATTAATTGTTCGTGTGATTGAAGAAGGTTGGTGGACGGTATTGGTTCTAATGCCATTAGTCGGCTGGTCTTTTGGGCAAATGGTGATGCTCGGATCGCGTTGGGTCAAGGACAACGCTTGGCAGCAAGGATGGCGAGCGCATGTTAGTCTGAGTTGGCTATGGCCACAGTGGTTATTGTTGTTTACCGCCTTGGCACTTGCTTCTGGCTGGACATTAACCCTGCTCATTATTGGTACTTGGGGGTGGATTGTCTGGTGGCGTAAGCACTTAGGGGGTATCACTGAATCAGTGGCACTGATGTGGGTTGAGGTTTCTGAGTTGGTTTGGTTGTTAGGCTTAGTATGGGTGCTTGGGAACGTCTGAAATGATTCCAAAACATATTGCCGTTTTTGGTAGTGGCGGCACCATTGGCGGTGCGTTAGTGAATGCGCTAGCGCAACGTTATCCGCAGGCGCAGATTTGTGCGATTTCACGCAGTGGCAAGGCATTTCTGTTGGAGAATGTGACTGCATATACGCTTGATTATGTCGATGAAGATCAATTGGCTGATCTGGCGAGTCAACTCGAATGGCTTGATTGGATCATCGTTGCAACAGGAATATTACATGACGATGACATCATGCCTGAAAAATCGATTAGAGACTTTCGTAGCGATAAGTTTGCGCATTTGTATCAGGTTAATGTCATTGTGCCAGCGATGATTAGTAAATATTTTGTTCCTAAGTTGCATAAGAAAAAATCGGTCATTATGGCTGCTCTATCCGCAAGAATTGGTAGTATTTCTGATAATCGTTTGGGGGGCTGGTATGCCTATCGGGCATCTAAAGCCGCATTAAATATGCTACTCAAAACGCTATCGATTGAACTTGCTCGCACCAATCCTCAAGCCATCGTTGTTGGGTTGCATCCTGGAACGGTCAACAGCCCGCTATCACTGCCGTTTCAAGCGCATATTGCTAAAGAAAGCCTATTCACACCAAATGTTGCTGCCAACCATTTGATTGACGTGCTAACCTGTTTGAGACCAGAAAATACAGGTCAGTGTTTGGCTTTCGATGGCATAGTCATTGAGCCTTAATCGAATGTCTGATCACCGTAAGACAGACACACCCGTTTTAGGTATTGATCTTTCTGGACCTGCTAATCACAGTGATACCTGTATGGCGTGGCGAGATCAAACAGGCTTAATTCAGTATCGTTGTGGCTGCTCAGATGCAGACATTCTGCAGTGGGTAGAACAGCAAGGGGAGTCGGTCATGGTCATGATTGATGCGCCTTTATCATATCAAGATGGTGGTGGTTATCGACCTTGTGATGCTAATTTGCGCAGCTTCCTCAATGCACGTGGCTTTCATCGAGTGGGTGTTATGGCACCGACCATGACGAAAATGGTATACTTGACGCTAAGAGGGATTGCACTTGCACATAAATTAAAAGCAATGGATGCTGATGTTTATGAAACACATCCCGGTGCGAGTTTGTTACTATCTGGTATGAATATGGACAGTGTTTTTACCCTTAAAAAAGACAATACAGCCACAGAAAACCTTGTTCGCTACTGGCAATTGCAAGGGTTGAGGTTCTTCCAGCTACCCAAAAACGACCACCAAGTCATGGCAGTTCAAGCTTTGCTTACGGGGGAACGTTGGTTAACCGCTAAGATGTGTTACTGGCAATGTGATGGCTGGGTTGTTTAAGTAAGGTGATAATGCTGCTAAAACCCGCTCTGTTGCACCTTGTTGACTGTAAAAGTAGGTCTGAGCGCGTTGCCCTAAAAGTTGTGCCTGTTGCGGATTGTTGTGCAAATGAATGAGCTGCGTGGCAAGTTCGTTAGCATTATTAACAATCAGCAACGCCTGTGTATTTAGTAGACCTTGCTCAATGTCAGCAAAGTTATGGTTGTGACTGCCTGCTAATATCGGTTTTGCTAAGGCGGCAGGTTCTAACATATTGTGTCCTCCCCAAGGGACAAGACTACCCCCCACAAAACAGGCATCTGCCAGCGTGTAAGCTGTCATCAACTCACCCAAGGTATCAATAAGCAAAATTTGTGTGCTAGGCGATAGCGGTCGTCCGCTTGTAAACCATTGCATCCAACGCTCAAAAGGGAGATTGGCATCGGTTAGTTTTTGCGCCAATTCCTTAAAATAACTTGGATGTCTGGGAACCAGAATCAACAAACTATGACTGTCTTTTTGGGTTAGTTGAGCGTGCGCTTCGAGTAGTGGCACTTCCTCGTTAGGATGCGTACTGCCCGCCACCCAAATCCAACGATTGCCGATTCTGTTGGCTAGGTCATCATAATGATGATGAGAATCAGTAGAATGAGGAGTATCAGTGGCATAGTTGTCCTGTTTTGGTGGGGTAAAATCGTATTTAATATTGCCCAAAAGGCGACATCTCTCGCTGGCTATCCCTAATGCAATTAAACAGTCCGCGTCGGCTTGTGTTTGTGCAGCAACAAGCGCAACGGGTGCTAATAGCTGAGACACAAGCGGCTGACCATATTTAGGGTAGGTTTGTTTAGAGCTTTTTGATAATCTTGCTTGAATAATGGCGACGGGAACCGTGTTTTGATGCGCGGTGCGTAACAAGTTCGGCCAGAGTTCTGTTTCCATTAAAATGAGTAAGCGAGGCTGCAACACCTTGAATAGGTGACGGCGTAGAAGCGCGTAATCCAATGGCAAGAAAGACACTTGCATGTTGCTAACGGCATTTTTCGTGGCTAAGTTAACCGCACTACTATTGCCACCTGTAAAAAAGATGGGCAAATCGGGATGCTCCCAACGCAAGGCACGAATTAAAATCAATGCGGCTTGCGTTTCGCCAAG
>DZAT01000026.1:0-9830 GCA_022736205.1 Thiomicrospira cyclica | reverse complement strand
TTATTTAATATCGTAAATTTCGACAACGCCGATGATATTGTCGGCTTCAGCCACCAGTAGTGCGGTGATTTTATGCGCTGCCATAACCGACTCTGCTTCGCCCAATCGCGCATCGGGTGAGATAGTTTTGGGTGCTTTAGTCATCAGCTCCGTTGCGCTAGCCGTTAAAAAGTCAGCACCCAAGCGAATCATTGCACGACGCAAATCACCGTCCGAAATAATGCCGACAGTTTTGTTCGTATCTTGCACCAAACACAACCCCAAACGTCCTTGGGTAATACTGCCAATAATGTCACTGACGCTCGCTGTCAGCTCAACGCTAGGAAGGGGGGGCTTTTTCATTACATGACGGACACGGGTGAGGAGTTTGCGTCCTAAGTTTCCGCCGGGATGAAAGCGTGCAAATTCTTCTGGTTTAAAGTTGCGTGCCGTCATGAGACAAACCGCAAGTGCGTCTCCCATGACTAAGGTTGCTGTTGTTGATGAGGTTGGTGCTAACTGAAGCGGGCATGCCTCTTGCGGTACAGCAACATTCAAGTGGCAATCAGCGTGTGTCGCAAGGGTGCTTGTTGATTTTCCTGTCATAGCAATCAACAAGTTGCCATTGTCTTTTAGAAACGGTATTAGTTTGATGACCTCATCGGTTTCGCCCGAGTTAGAGATGGCTAAAAAGACATCTTCAGGTTTAACCATCCCTAGGTCACCATGATACGCCTCACCTGGATGCATAAAAAAACTGGGTGTTCCAGTTGATGCCATGGTTGCTGCAATCTTTTTACCAATAATGCCAGATTTGCCCATACCACAAATAATCAGCCGTCCTTGCGTGGCTAAAATACCATCGACAGCGCGGCTAAAGTGATCGTCTAGGTTGTCCGTCATTTTGCTAATCGCATCAGCTTCAATGCGAATGACGCGTTTCGCTTCTTCAATATGATTCAGCATATTTTTCTCATTTATTTTGTTAGGGGTACTCTGAAAAATATATAAGGGTTGGGGGCTTACTTAATAACGGTAGCCAACTTCGATCATATTAAAATCGGTTGAGGGGTTGGGGATTTCAATATTGCCGTTGGATACATGCATGTATTTGTAGCCAACACGGAATGCGTTGTTTTCCCAACCGATACCGAACTGATCACCAAATTGAAACTGTGTCGATTTGCTGTAATCTCTAATACGAACATTGCTTAAATAATGTAGTCCAACCCCCACTTCAGCATACCAAGGCGAGCTGACATCTGTTTTTATTTTAAAAATAGGGGTTAAGCCAACATCATCTAACGAACGATAAGCATATTGACTGGGTGACTGCCAATGTCCGACACTTGCTTCCAAGCTGGTACTGAGTACAAAGTTTTTGGTTTGCCATTGGGCTTTATTAAAATCGAGACGATAAGCCAAACGGGCTGTTTCGATATCGGTATCACTACCCGCCATAAGGCTCACTTGATGTTTATTGATACCAGATGAGAGCACATCTAAAGTTGAGTTTCCGTAGATATTACCCGCAACTGCTGCAGTAGCCGTTGCCGCAACCACGGCATAAAGTGGCAAACCTGCATCGGCTTGTGCGATTAAAGGCAAGCTAGCGAGTGCAAAAAGCGATAAAAATGATGACTTGAATGACAATGACATGCGAAAAGTTCCGTCAAGATTGGTAAAATAGCATTTTAACGGATTAGCAAGGATATCTAAAGTGCTGAATTTTACCAAAGCCCGTGTGCTGGTCGTTGGCGACGTGATGCTGGATCAGTATTGGTCTGGTGAAACAGGGCGTATTTCGCCTGAAGCGCCTGTGCCTGTCGTGCGCGTGCAAACCACGCAAGGACGCGCTGGCGGAGCGGCAAACGTCGCCATGAACGCTGCGGCTCTTGGTGCGCAAGTCGGTATGATAGGTCTGATTGGTCAGGATGAGGTTGGTGATCAGCTCGATGCCTTGCTCATTGAACATGGTGTTGCGACACATTGGGTAAGAGATTCTGGTGTGCCGACGATTCGCAAGTTGCGTATTATTAGTCGTCAACAGCAGTTAATCCGTTTAGACTTCGAAGAAACACCCAATACGCATTTGGCTGCTGCCATTGTGATGCAGGTAGCAGAACACTTACCAAACTATGATGTATTGGTTATTTCTGATTATGCTAAGGGTGCATTGGCACTGGTTAGCGATATCATTTCATTGGCTAAAAAAATGGGCAAACCGGTTTTGGTTGATCCTAAGGGCAATGACTTTAGCATTTATGCGGGCGCAACGTTGATTAAACCGAACTTTTCGGAATTTAGTGCCATTGTTGGGCGCGTAACAGGCGATGTTGCCATTGCGCAAGCGGGTTTGAAGCTGATGCAGCAACTTGATTTATCCGCTTTATTGGTAACACGAAGCGAAGCAGGCATGACCTTATTGCAGCATCATCATGATCCCTTACATATTCCGACTAAAGCGCAAGAAGTCTTTGATGTGACAGGTGCTGGTGATACGGCGATGGCGACGCTTGCCGTTGCTTTTGCAGCGGGGTTGGGTTGGGCTGCAGCGGTACGCTTGGCCAATGAAGCTTCGGGCATCGTTGTGCGAAAGTTGGGGACATCTACCGTTAGCGTGGAAGAACTGAATACGGTATTGCATCCGCCAGCGCATACAGGTGCTGTTGCGCAAGAATGGTCTGAGTTGGCTGGTTATATTGCATTGGCGCAACAACGTGGCGAGCGTGTGGTGATGACCAATGGCTGTTTCGATATTTTGCATCCTGGGCACATTCGTTATTTGCGCGAAGCAAAAGCACTCGGAGATCGTTTGGTTGTTGCGGTTAATTCTGATGCATCGGTTAAGGCATTAAAAGGCGATAGTCGTCCTGTTAATGGGCTGGCGGTGCGTATGGAAATGCTTGCAGCCTTAGAAAGTGTTGATTGGGTGGTCGCTTTCGAAGAAGAAACGCCAGAGTCATTAATTTGTGCCGTTAAGCCCGATGTACTGGTTAAAGGTGGCGATTATCAGCCAGATCAAATTGCTGGCTCGCGCTGTGTTTGGAATAATGGCGGTGAAGTGTTGGTGTTAAATTTCTGGGAAGGGCATTCGACAACTAAAATTATTGACAAATTACAAGCGTTGGGCGCATGATTAAGTTGTAAAAACTCGTCATTCTCGCGCATGCGGGAATCTATTTTTTGGATGAATTAAGATGATTGCATCACTCTATTCACAATCAGCACGTCCTATTATGGGCGTTGCAGAAAATATGCCTCAATATAAAGGTAGTGAGGTTGGTGATGCATTGCGCCCAGACGCTGTAACCGTCAAAGATCAATCGCTGTCACCCAATGAGTCTCGTGACAATCAAACCGATAAAAAACCTCAGCCAGAGCCGCAAAAAACAGGTAAGGATGGCGTTGATCTTAATTCCCCAGAAGTGCAAAAAATGCTCTCCGAGCTTAAATCACGCGATATGGAAGTGAAAGCGCATGAAATGGCGCATTTGGCTGCTGCGGGGCAATATGCGACATCGGGTGCTAATTATAGTTATCAAACGGGACCTGATGGCAAACAATATGCGATTGGTGGTGATGTGGGTATTGATACATCTGCCGTTGATGGTGACCCACAGGCAACCTTAGCGAAAGCGCAACAAGTTTTTAGCGCTGCAATGGCACCAGCCCAACCATCTAGTCAAGATTTTAAGGTCGCTCAGTCGGCACAAAACATGATGTCTCAAGCGCTGTCCGATATTCAAGCTGAACAGCAGCAGAAAACTTCGGGCAAAGATGAAGCGGGCAATGCTTCAGAAACAGCAGACAACACGCAAAAAGAAGATACTGCTCAAGAGGTCTCTTCTAATCAAAATAGTCTCAAACGTCAACAACAAGGTTCGGACAGTCAAGCGATTAAAACCTACCAAGGTATCGATATTGCAACGAATGCCAGTGCGGGCTTAGTTGGTGGTTGGCAAAACAGTGCCAACCGCTTAGGGTTAAGTTTCCAAGCCTAAATAGCGTGCCAAGTTATACGGCGAGTCAATCACTACATCAGCGCCCCAATTGTGTGGGTTATCGTTGGCCGTTAAATAACCATATGAAACCGCAATCGCAACCATGCCAGCAGCGCGTGCTGCCTCGATATCGCGCCGATGGTCGCCGATATAAATGCAGTCTTTTGCTTGCACATTGCATTGTTCGGCAGCAAGCAGCAAGGGCGCTGGGTGAGGCTTGGCAAAGGCGAGGGTGTCGCCACCGACAATAGACTGTGGCGGAAAATCAGCGAGATTAAGCCCTTTCATGATTTGATGTGTTAAGCCCTCGGGCTTATTGGTGATGATTCCCCAAGGCGTGTTGCGTTGTGATAATTGCGCTAAGACCAAGTCTATGCCAGCGTAAAGACGCGTATGCCAAGTAATATTCATTGCATAAAACGCAATCAAGCGGTCGCGTAAACTTAACCGAGCAGCTTCGTCTTCAATATCAGGGAACGCCATCTGAATCAGCGCAAGCCCACCGTTCGAGACCTGATCCCGTACCTGTGTGAGTGACAGATGTGGACGATTTTCTTCTGCTAACAAACGATTCAGCGCCCAGGTAAAGTCCAACGCAGTATCACATAATGTACCGTCTAAATCGAATAAAACAGCGTGATAATTCATATTAGCTTTATTTCTCAATCTGTTGAAATGCCATTAAATAATTAACGTCAGCAGGCATTTGTAGCTTTGCTTGACGTGTCAATGGGTTATAGTGCAAGCCAGTCAGCTGTTTGACAGCTAGTCCATTATCGCGCCCCCATTTTGCTAGGGTATGGGGTGCAATAAACTTGTCCGCATCGTGTGTGCCTGTCGGTACGATGCGTAACACATATTCGGCAGCCCACACGCCTAACAACTTTGCTTTGGTTGTTTTGTTTAGGGTAGATACAAACAGCCAGCCATTGGGTTTGAGTAGTTTTGTACAAGCCTTAATAATGGCTTGAGGATCGGGGACATGCTCCAACATTTCCATGCAAGTCACGATATCGACGCTATTAGGATGAAGCTCAGCGTAATTTTCGACATTAATTTCTTGATAGTTAATAGATATTTTACTTTCTAATGCGTGCAATTTTGCTTGCTTCAACAATGGCGCTGCTAAGTCCAAACCTGTTACTTGCGCACCTTGTTTGGCTAAAGCTTCGCTGAGTATACCGCCACCGCAGCCGACATCAACCACGTTCAATCCCCTAACAGGTTGATGCTGATGAATGAAAGAAAGCCGAGCAGGATTAATATCGTGCAAGGTTTTGAGCGGTCCGTTTTTGTCCCACCAGTGTGTCGCTTGTGCTGAAAAATGATTCAGTTCGTCTGTATCTTGGTTTTGCATGTTATTTGTGTCTTGGGTTATGGAGTCAATTAACGCTATAATAGCGCAATTGTCTCCTATTTTGGATAACCGCTTCCATGTCAGAACTCGCTAAAGAGATCATCTCCGTTTCGCTTGAAAGCGAAATGAAACAATCTTACCTCGACTACGCGATGAGCGTTATTGTCGGTCGTGCCCTGCCAGATGTACGCGATGGCTTAAAACCCGTGCATCGTCGTGTCCTCTTTGCCATGTCAGAGTTGGGTAACGATTGGAACAAAGCGTACAAGAAATCGGCACGTGTTGTCGGTGACGTTATCGGTAAATATCACCCACATGGTGATACGGCTGTTTACGATACCATGGTTCGTATGGCGCAAACCTTTTCGATGCGCTATGTGCTGATTGATGGTCAGGGCAACTTCGGTTCTGTCGATGGTGATTCGCCAGCCGCCATGCGTTATACCGAAGTACGTATGGCGCGTTTAGCGCACGAACTCATGGCAGACTTAGAAAAAGATACCGTTGATTTTGCGCCTAACTATGATGGCTCTGAAAAAGAACCTGTCGTTTTTCCATCTCGCATTCCTAACTTGTTGATTAACGGTCAGACGGGTATCGCGGTTGGTATGGCAACCAATATTCCACCACACAACCTAACTGAAGTGGTTAATGCAACGATTGCGTTACTCGATCGCCCCTCGTTAACCATTTCTGAATTAATGCAACATGTACCAGCGCCAGACTTCCCGACAGCGGGCATTCTTTACGGTGTAGGCGGCTTAAAAGATGCTTACGAGACAGGTCGTGGTCGCGTGGTGATGCGTGCTAGAGCCCACTTCGAAGAGAAAAACAATAAAAATCAAATCGTGGTGACAGAACTTCCCTATCAGGTTAATAAAGCGAAATTAATCGAACGCATTGCCGAAATGGTCAAAGAAAAGCAAATCGAAGGCATTACTGGCTTGCGCGATGAATCTGACAAAGATGGTATGCGCATGGTCATCGAAGTGCGTCGCGGCGAATCGTTGGAGGTATTGCTTAATCAATTGTATAAAACGACTTTGATGCAAACTGCCTTTAACTTCAATATGGTTGCCATTGTTGATGGTCAGCCGCGCTTATTGAATCTGAAGCAGATTTTAGAATATTTCATTCGTCATCGCCGTGAAGTGGTGACGCGTCGTAGTCGTTTTGAATTGCGCAAAGCGCGTGATCGTGCACATTTGTTGGAAGGCTTAACGGTTGCTTTATCTAATGTCGACGAAATGATCGAGCTGATTAAAACATCACCAACGCCGCCCATTGCCAAGCAAGCGTTATTAGAGCGTCCTTGGTCGGCTGATAAAGTGATGCAGTTGTTGGAACGTGCCGAAGAAGTCAGTACACGTCCAGAACATATCAGCGCCGAATTTGGCATGTCGGATAAGGGCTACTACCTCTCGCCAGAGCAGGCGCAAGCGATTTTGGACTTGCGTTTGCAACGCTTAACAGGCTTGGAACAAGATAAGATTTTTGCTGAATATGGCGAACTACTCAATGCGATGTTAGCACTACTCGAAATTTTACGTAATCCAGTTCGTTTAACCGAAGTGGTGCGTGAAGAATTGGTTGCTGTGGTGACACAGTACGGCGATAAGCGTAAGAGTGAAATCGAAGTTAATGCGTTTGACATGACGCGTGAAGATTTGATTCCGCAAGAAGACTTAATTGTGACCTTGTCGGATGATGGTTACATTAAAACGCAGTCGGTAAGTGATTATCGTGCGCAACGTCGTGGTGGTCGTGGTAAAACGGCAGCCAGCGTGAAAGAAACCGATAACGTCGGTCAGGTGATTATTGCGCACTCTCACGCAACATTATTGTGCTTCTCGAATCGTGGTAAGTTGTATTGGTTACGTACTTTCGACATTCCTCAGGCAAGCCGTACCGCGCGTGGCCGTCCGATTAATAATCTGTTGCCACTTGAAGCGAATGAGTTAATTACCAGCGTCTTGCCTGTTGCTTCGTTTGAAGGCGAGCATTACGTCTTTATGGCAACCAGCGCTGGCGTAGTCAAGAAAACCGAATTGGTTGATTTCTCTCGTCCACGTACTGCAGGTATTATTGCACTTGACTTGGATGAGGGCGATAGCCTTGTTCAAGCGTTACTTACCAATGGTGAGCAAGATGTGATGTTATTTGCTGATAACGGCAAAGCAATTCGTTTCCACGAAGGTAATGTACGTGCGATGGGGCGTACTGCCCGTGGCGTTCGCGGTATGACGCTGGCAGAAGGTTCTAAAGTCGTTAGTTTACAATTAGTGCAAGATAATAAAGTATTACTAACTGCAACTGCGAATGGTTATGGTAAGTGTACTGAGCTAGATGAATACTCAACCATTGGTCGTGGCGGTCAGGGCGTGATCTCGATTAAAACATCGGATCGTAACGGTCAGGTTGTTGCGGCGGTCATGGTCGATGCGACGCAAGAAGTCGTCTTGATTAGCGATAAAGGTACACTGGTACGTACTCGTGTCAGTGAGATTTCGGTTCTGAGCCGTAATACCCAAGGTGTGAAGTTGATTAACTTAACCAAAGATGAGTTGTTAGCAGGTGTTGCTGTTGTTGATGCGGTGGAAGAAGTGACTGAAAGCGAAGATGATGTTGCTGTCGTCATTGATGCTGCGCCAAGTATCGAAGTAGAAAACAAACCAGAATAAGTTTTGAAGAGGAATTAGCCCATGGCTCGCGTGTATAACTTTAGTGCGGGACCTGCGATGTTACCGCAGGCGGTGATTGAAAAAGCACAGGCAGAAATGCTTGATTGGCATGGTACAGGCATGTCGATTATGGAAGTCAGTCATCGTGGTGCTGACTACATGTCTGTTGCCAGCAAAGCTGAAGCAGATTTGCGCGCGTTAATGGCAATTCCAGATAACTACAAGGTGTTATTTTTGCAGGGTGGTGCATCTTTGCAGTTTGCGATGACTCCCTTGAATTTAGCGCAAGCAGGCGATACCGTTGATTATTTTAATACGGGTGTTTGGTCGGAAAAAGCGATTAAAGAAGCGAGTAAATTTTGTCACGTCAATGTCGTTGCAACCAATACCAGTGCTGTGCCAGATCGCAGTGAGTGGAAGTTAAGTAGTAACGCCAAGTATGTGCATTACACACCGAATGAAACCATTGGTGGGTTAGAGTTTCAAGACATTCCCGATGTCGGTGATAAGGTACTGGTTGCCGATATGTCATCAACGATTTTGTCGCGTCCGATTGATGTATCAAAGTTTGGGCTAATTTATGCAGGCGCACAAAAAAATATTGGACCAGCAGGACTAACCATTGTCATTATTCGTGACGATTTAATGGGTAAAGCGCGATCAGGTACGCCAACGATGTTGGATTATAAAGTCGCTGCTGATAACGATTCGATGTACAACACGCCTGCAACCTATGCGTGGTATATGGCTGGCTTGGTCTTTGAATGGTTGAAAGAAACGGGTGGTTTGTCAGCAATGGCAGCGGTCAATCAGCGTAAGGCAGATAAGCTCTATGCAGCAATTGATGGTTCTAACGGCTTTTATGCCAACCCAGTTAAACTGTCGGATCGCTCATGGATGAATGTTCCTTTTACCTTGAAAGACAGCGCATTAGATGCGGAATTTCTAAAAGCTTCTAAAGCGGCAGGCTTAACCTCGCTTAAGGGACATAAAATTGTCGGCGGGATGCGTGCCAGTATCTACAACGCCATGCCAGAAGCGGGCGTTGATGCTTTGATTGCCTTTATGGCAGATTTTGCCCGCAAACACGGATAAAACCATGGTTACCGCACAAGAACAGCAACGCTTACAAGAGATTCGCACGGGTATTGATGCACTCGATGCTCAGATTCAGCAGCTCATTACCGAACGTGCGCAGTTAGCGCAAGAAGTCGCGCATATCAAAACCCAAGGTGGCACGGTCGAAACAATTTTCTATCGTCCTGAACGTGAAGCGCAGGTGTTGCGTGAGGTAATGAATCGGAATACAGGGCCGCTGGCAGATGATGTGGTGGCGCGTTTGTTTCGTGAAATCATGTCGGCGTGTTTGGCATTAGAGCAACCGATTCGTGTTTCTTATTTAGGCCCTGAAGGAACGTTTTCGCAGGCAGCTGCCATTAAGCATTTTGGGCTAGGGGCGCAATCGCTTGCTGTGCCAACGATTGCAGCTGTTTTTCAGGCGGTCGAAAGCGAACGCACCGATTACGGCGTCGTTCCTATCGAGAACTCGACAGAAGGTGCGGTGAATTTAACGCAAGATTTGTTGTTTAAAACGAATTTACAAGTCTGCGGTGAAGTGAATTTAGCCATTCATCACGCATTATTATCATCGGTCGAAAAATTAGAAGATGTCAAAGTCGTTGCGGCTCATGCACAAGCCTTAGCGCAATGTCGTGAATGGTTACGTCAAAATTTACCTTGGGCAACGCAAATGCCAATGGAAAGCAATGCCGCTGCTGCAGTTTATGCCAGCGAAAATGCAGGCAGTGC
>DZAT01000156.1 GCA_022736205.1 Thiomicrospira cyclica | reverse complement strand
TGATGATTCTTGGCGTTAAAGAAAAACCACAACAATGCCCCTGCGGTAAGGAATACGAGAAAACCAATCACCCACCATGCCGACAGCACATTACTGGTATACCAAAACGGGTCATAGGTCACTTGCACAAACAAAAGCGGCGCAACACCAACCACAATGGCGACCGAAAGCATCACCTTGGAAACAAACACCATCGACTGCGCCAAACGACGCTTTTTAGGGTCTTGACTGAATGCGCCCCAAATGGTTAAACCCGATGCACCGAGCATGATTTGAACTGCGGCAATATGCAGTGCAAACGTCACCACTCCAAGAATCAAAAAGATAACCGGGTGGGATGGAATACCCGCGACATCACGCAGGGCGTATAAAGCTTGTGCGTCCATGAATTACTCCTTGATTACTGCTTGAGCCACGGCACGTTTTTCAGCCAAGTAACGCGTGGGCAACGTGGGGTCATTAAGATTAGCGAGATACAAAGCAATCGCTTCAGCCTCATCATCCTGCAAGGGAATTTTCGGCATATACAAAGTATTGCCTGTAGATAATGCAGCGATGAGATAGGTTTTGATCGCCGAAATATCCGTGTTATCGCCAATATAACGACCAATCGGTCGAATCCCGGTTTGCGAGAGCGAATGACAGTTGGAGCACATTTGCGTGGTTAAAGCCTGACCCACCTGCAACATATTGTCATGGGTCACAACACGCAGGTTTTCCGGCAAAAACACCTGGGTTTTTAACAGGCCATGTTGCTCAATGACCGGTATTTCGCTTTTGATCCCCATACCCGGAACATCACGCGCAATAACCTGATTGGAATAGACATATTGCCCTGCCACGTACGGCTTGCGAATCGACTCGCGCGCCACTTCTTCCGGCCATAAACCGAAAATCACCAACGAAACGGTGGCCGTTGTTGCCACCCATGTTGTAATGGCTCGCGGTGTGACCAGCATCATCAGGAAATACACCAGCATTGCGGCAAGAATCGAATACAAACTCGGCACAAACCACGCTGGCAGGCGGTTTTGCATTATCAAGTGCGAGTATTCCGGCAGAGTATTCAAATACCAGTAGAACAACGACGCGCCGACGACCGTACCGCCAAGACCAGCCAAAGCCAGCCAGCGATTCATTTGCGCGCGGAAGGCCTGATCCTTAAACCCGGCGGTCACAATACTGCCCACCACCGCTGTCATGGCAAACATGAACGCCGTGCGCATCGCCAATTGTGCAAAGGTATTGTCACCGTAGAAGGCCTGTAAATAGCCGCCACTGGCGAACCACTCTTCCTTGCCGGGCCACATCATGAAACTCAGAATACCCATAATAATCAGCATGGTGGCATACGATGCCAAGCCAAGAATAATGGTCAGCTTAAGATGCGTTTTCTGATCTACCTTACCAACGAGGTAAACCACCATGTACACACCGACAACTTCAATCACGAAGAACACCCACTCCGTCGCCCACTTCCACACAAAGCTATGAATCAGTGCAGAAATCCCACGCGGACTAGCCACTGTGGTCGAGTACCAGATACCTGGCCCGGTAATTGAGCCGAGAATGTACGAAAACACCAGCAAGAACAGGCCGTACTTCTTAATAAAATCAAGAAGCTCCGGCTTATTTTGCCGATAGGCAATCGTGGCGAGAATCATGAAGAAAATCGCGGCACCGACCGAGGTATGCGAAAACAACACGTGGATCGTGGCAATAAAGCCCACCACCCAGCCGCTGCCGATACCCGGCTCATACCACATGGGATAAAGACCAATCAGGTCCATAGCGTGCTCTCCTAAGCTGAAGGTTGATCGTCGGTTATAAAACC
>DZAT01000155.1 GCA_022736205.1 Thiomicrospira cyclica | reverse complement strand
CCGAACTGGTCAAATTCGAATACGCCCACAGGACCGTTCCAAACAACTGTGCCTGCGTTCATAATGATATCCACCAATTCTTGCGCAGCCATAGGACCGATGTCAAAAATCATGTCATCATCAGCCACATCCGTTGCTGCTTTTTGAATTGCTGGTTCGTTCGGATCGAACTTCTTACCAACCACGACATCTTGCGCAACAGGAATTGACGCGCCACGAGCAGCCATCTTAGCACTGAGCATTTGAGCCGTTGGCACTAAATCATCTTCACACAAAGACTTACCGACGTTATTACCGATAGACTTAATGAAGGTGTTAGCGATACCACCACCAACAACCAATTGATCAACTTTATCAGCCAAGCTTTCTAATACCGTCAATTTAGTTGAGACTTTAGAACCACCAACGATGGCTACTAATGGACGAGCTGGTGCCAACAACGCTTTTTCTAGTGCTTCTAACTCTTCAGTCAACAATAAGCCAGCACACGCAACAGGTGCAAACTTAGCCACACCGTGTGTTGAACCTTCAGCACGGTGCGCCGTACCAAAAGCGTCCATCACAAATACGTCACATAGAGCAGCGTATTTCTGCGCTGTTTCGTCTAGATTTTTCTTTTCGCCTTTGTTAAAACGAACGTTTTCCAACAAAACCAACTCGCCTTCAGCAACATCAAAACCACCGTCAACCCAGTCTTTTACCAAGCGAACTGGCTTGCCTAACTTAGCAGACAAATCCGCCGCAACAGGCGCGAGTGAGTTCTCTTCCGAGAACACACCTTCTTCTGGACGACCTAAGTGCGACATGACCATCACTTTAGCGCCAGCGTTCATTGCTGCTTCAAAGGTTTTCATCGACGCTTTAATACGCGCATCAGAAGTCACTTTGCCATCTTTAACAGGAACGTTCAGGTCCGCACGAATTAACACGCGCTTACCTTTCAGATCCAAATCAGCCATACGAATAAATGACATAGTTAATCCCTACTTATTTAGAAACGTGTTCAACCAAACGCATTAAGTTACAGGTGTAACCGTATTCGTTGTCGTACCAAGCAATGACTTTAACGAATGTAGGATCTAAAGACAGACCTGCTTTCGCATCAAAAATGGATGGGTGAGCATCACCACGGAAGTCAGTCGAAACAACTGATTCTTCTGTGTAACCCAACACACCTTTCATCGCGCCTTCAGAGGCCGCTTTCATCGCAGCACAAATTTCTTTGTAAGAAGCAGGTTTTTCTAATTCAACAGTCAAGTCAACAACAGAAACGTCAGATGTTGGTACACGGAAAGAAACACCAGTCAACTTGCCATTCAACGAAGGCAATACAACGCCAACTGCTTTTGCAGCACCCGTAGAAGAAGGAATGATGTTTTCTAAGATACCACGACCACCGCGCCAATCTTTAGAAGAAGGACCATCAACTGTTTTTTGCGTAGCAGTTGCAGCATGAACCGTCGACATCAAACCGCGCTTAATACCGAAGTTGTCGTGCAATACTTTCGCCACAGGTGCTAAACCGTTTGTGGTGCAAGAAGCGGCAGAAACAATGGCTTGACCCGCGTATTCGTCGTGGTTAACGCCATAAACAAACATTGGCGTTGCATCTTTAGAAGGGGCAGACTGAACCACTTTCTTAGCACCCGCTTTGATGTGTGCCATGCAAGACTCTTCGGTTAGGAAGAAACCTGTTGCTTCGATCACGATGTCAACACCCACTTCATCCCACTTCAAATTGGCAGGATCACGCTCAGCGGTCAAACGAATTTTCTTACCGTTAACAACCATTGCATTACCGTCAACCGAAACATCACCATTGAAACGACCGTGAAC
>DZAT01000072.1 GCA_022736205.1 Thiomicrospira cyclica | reverse complement strand
ATGTGATAACCAACAAGTGGAAAATCAACCAGCCCAAATCAAGCAGTGCTTGTAATGGCGCCCAAAACAGCGCACCAATACCCACTGCAAGCGTGCCACCGATCAAGGCGATCAGCAGAAACACCAGCTCACCAGCAAACATGTTGCCGAATAGTCGCAATCCTAACGATAGCGGCTTAGAAACTTCTTCAATTAATGTCATGACCACGTTAAATGGCACAAACCATTTACCGAACGGGTGAAACAAAAACATCTTGATGAAGCCTAAAAGACCTTTAACCTTGATGTTGTAATATAAAACCAGACCAAAGACTGTCAAAGACATTGCCATTGCTGTGTTTAAATCCGTGGTAGGCACAAGCTTTAAATGAAATTCAGGATTACCTGTGATCATTTGAGCCAATAATGGCACCAAATCGACAGGAACCAAATCCATGAAGTTCATTAACCAAACCCATAAGAAAATGGTTAAGGCTAAAGGCGCAATTAAGGCGTTTTTACCAGGAAAGGTATCACGAACTTGACCGCTAACAAAATCTAAAACGCCTTCGACACCGTTTTGAAAACCACTTGGCGCACCCGCCTCCAATCGTTTTCCTAAACGCATCGCAACAAAAATGATCAGGGCAGCAAGCGCCACGCTGACAAAAATTGTATCTAAGTGAAACGTCCAAAATCCCTCACCAATCGCATTGTTTGCGAGGTGGTGTTGGATATATTCCACTGTCCCTAGCTTTTCTGCACTCAAGGTGTTTACTCCTTTCCTTTAATCTGTAAGCCGTTTTTTGCCACGCAATGCCATGACTTGCGCAAACTGCATAGCAATGAAGGTTAATACCAATGGCATTGGATCGAGTCCAAGCCCTTGAATACCAACCACAAAGCACACAGCCAATGCAATAAATCGAATGGCAGCACTGACGTATAATATCCACATGCTCTGTCTTGGGTCGATGATGGCACGTGCATCCGCAATACGCATCGTCATCACTAAGAACCCGACATTTAACAGTCCGAGCATCAGACCATAGCCGCTAGCAGGCACACTCATCGGCGAAAAGACACCGAAAGCAGCCAGCGCTAGACCACCAAAAATCATTTTCCAAACCAATAATGGTTTTAAATTTAAGCGCATCAAGAAGGCATCTTCATTAATAAATCGTATACTTTACGACCACCGCCAATAAAGCCCATCACGCCGCAAACCATTAAGCCAATTGGCTGAGTATCAAACCACGTGTCAATCCAATAACCGACAAGAAACCCTGCCACAACCATTGATGTGAACATGGATCCTGCGCTAATCAAAAGCAGATTAAGGGGTTTGCTTTCTGGTTTGTCGTTCATGCTATCCTAAAAATGCAGCTAAATCTTGCCTATAATACCGTTAAAAGTACCTTTATCGCAAGATGAGCTGCAAAGAATTAACAATACAAACTATATCTAGTAATCTATTTTTTATAAACCACTATATATGCACTAAAGTGCAAAATAAACTACGACTGAAGCCGCTCGATCAGCTGCTTTAATGCGGTTTCATCCCCAAAAACAATTTCGATTTTACCCTTACCTTTCGCATTGGCCGTTAACCGAACAGCTGTACCTAACTTAGTCGAAAACGCTTCACGCCACTGTTCAAATTCTGGCGCAACGGTCGGTGCGCTAATAGCAGGTTGAACAGCATCCTCCGAGGGCTGCTGCAACTGACGCACCGCTGTTTCTAACGCTCGTACCGACCACTGTAGCGACATAGCTTGCTGTGCTAACTGCTTTTGCTGCGCTTCTGGCAGCGCGACCAAAGCACGTGCATGCCCTGCCGACAATTGACCATCTAAAACAGACTCTTGCACGCTCAGTTCTAATTTAAGTAAACGCAATAGATTACTGACCGCTTCACGAGAGCGACCCAACACCTGCGCTACCTGCTCATGGGTCAAGTTAAAACTGTCGGTTAAGTTGCGAATCGCTCGCGCCTCTTCGATAGCGCACAAGTCTTCACGTTGAATGTTTTCGATCAGCGCAATGGCGAGCGCACTTTGATCGTCTAACTGACGGATTACCGCAGGAATGCTGGTTAATCCTGCTAGTTTAGAAGCACGCCAACGACGCTCGCCTGCAATGATTTCGTATAAGCCACCTGCAAGCGGACGCACAACAATGGGCTGAACCACACCCTGCGACTGAATAGATGCTGCCAGATCTGCCAAGGCTGCTTCATCCCACTGCGTACGCGGCTGAAAACGCCCAGCAATCAATGCCGACAACGAAAGTTGCATCAACTCATCTTCGTTTGCTAACTCTGGCGACAAGGCCGTTTTGTCGCCTAATAAAGAGGCAAACCCTGCTCCCAAACCGCGTGGCTTTTTACTCATGTTCGCTCCTATTAAAAACGACGACGTAACAATTCTTGCGCTAAAGCCAAATAAGCCGCAGCACCTGTCGAACTTGAGTCAAACTCAAAAATAGATTGACCGAAACTGGGTGCTTCCGCCAATCGCACATTACGCGGAATCACACTGGCAAGCACTTGTGGACCAAAGTGAACCAATAACTCGTTCGATACATCATTTGCCAATTTATTGCGTCGATCGTACATGGTGCGCAATAATCCAGCAATCGATAACGAAGGGTTAACCGTTTGACGCACACTATCAATCGTGCCCAATAAGGCAGCCAAACCCTCTAGGGCGTAGTATTCGCACTGCACGGGGACTAACACGCCATCAGCTGCGGTTAGTGCATTGAGTGTTAACAGATTAAGACTAGGTGGACAATCAATCACCACCCAATGGTAGGGCTTGATGAGACTTGCTAAGGCTTTTTTGAGCTGATTTTCACGCTCTGGCAACGCCATGAGTGCGACATCGGCAGAAACTAAATCACCATTACTGGGTAAAACATCGACTGGTGCGGTTGGCGAGCGCACGATTGCTTGATTCGCAGTTACCTGTCCGAGCAATACCTGCGTAACGGCAACCGACAAAGCGTCCTTAGCAATACCGAGACCTGTGGTTGCATTGCCCTGAGGATCCATGTCGACCAACAGCACTTTTTTCCCTAGCATACCTAAAGCAGCAGCGAGGTTAACGGTTGTGGTGGTTTTACCAACACCACCTTTTTGATTAGAAATCGCAATAATTGGCATGTCGTATTAATTCGCTAAAGCATGACACTGACAGCGTATCAACCAACGCTGCGCATCTAAAGAGGGGACAAACAATTCAGTGGTACTGGTAACCATTGAATCGGGTAACTGTGCTAACTCTGCTTGCGGGTACTGTCCTTTCATCAACCACCAAGCACCTTGATCGGCACATAAATGCTGTGTAAAACCAATAAAATCAGCAGTTTCTGTTACCGCACGCGCAATCACGCCATCATAATTTTGGTGGTGATCTTCCGCTCGAGAATGAACGACACTAACACGATCGGTTAAGCCAAGCTCTAGGGTTGCTTGGGTTAAAAATCGTGTTTTCTTACCATTACTGTCCAGTAGCGTCCATGTACGAGACGGATCAGCAATCGCCAAGATTAAACCTGGAATACCACCGCCACTACCAACATCGATCCAACGACCACCACTGGGCAAATGTGCTTGCACGCTCAACGCATCAAAAACATGCTTAACCAACATGTCTTGCGGATCACGAATCGCAGTCAAGTTATAAGCAGCATTCCATTTGTTTAATAACGCAACGTACGCCAAGAGCTGCGCCCGTTGTTCATCAGTTTGAACAATCTTTAAGGCAGCAAGCCCAGAAATCAGAGGCAAAGCAAGAGAAGCGGACACAAAAAACACCCTAACGATAATTTAGAAAGCCAGAAACAACAAAGGGCTACATTGCTGTAACCCTTTGATAAATATGGTGCCGATTGAGAGACTCGAACTCCCGACCCACTGATTACAAAAGAGTTAAATGTCAATTTTAGTGCGTTTTGCACAATCCTAACAAATCCAGTCATTTTAATTAAATCATCATGTTAGTGACAATTAGCGTCCAATACAATACAATAAAAACCAGTACTAGCAAATCCCTAACATTGAACCAACGTTGAACGAGAACATAGGCACGGCTAAAATGATTACTCAAAAAGAACTGGACGCATTAGCAATAGGCAAATGGTTATCAGATAAAGACGGACGCGGCAGAGGTGCTGGCGCATTAGCGTTTTATCGTAGTAAAGCAGGTACCCTATTGGCATATTTTCGCTGCCATCATAACAGCACGCGTCAAGATATACCACTGGGCAATATGGACAAGTCGGGTAAAAATGGCATTAGCATTGCTCAGGCACGCGAAAAAACAACGCAACTATCAGAAATATATCGAACCATCACCACAGACGTTAAAGGACATCTTGCCCACCTGCAGCAACAAGAGTTAGAAAAGCGCGAACAACAACGCCGAACCCAAGAAGAAAGCCAACAACGCGCATTGCTAGGAAATCTAGGACGGCTTATGTTTCTTTATGCGGAATATCTGCAATGGCAGGGCAAGGTATCGGCTAAACAAGTGACACGCGATTTGAACACGCATTTATATAGGCACCCGATAGCAGACATCATGGCAGACCAAGTAACCGCCGCCGATTTAAGAGATTGGTTATCTATACTGGTTCAAGCTGGCAAAACCAACATGGCAGACAAGCTTAGGACTTATATTAATGCCGCTTACAATCTAGCCCTAACAGCAGAAAGCAACCCTACCCTACCCGACGGTTTTGCCGTGTTTGCCGTCATAGACAAAAACCCTGCTGACAAAATACCTAAGCTACACACGCACAGCACCAAAAACGAACGCGCGGTTTTAACAGCAGACGAACTTCGTGACTATTATCAGCAACTCAAAGCGCAGCCATATAGCGCCCATAACGACGTTCTACTATTAAGCCTATTATTTGCAGGGCAACGTAACGAACAGCTAGCCCGTTGCACCATTCATGATATTGACCGTCAAGATTGGACTATCACCCAATGGGACGGTAAAGGCAGACGAACGGACGCACGCCGCCACGTATTGCCTTTACATGGTGAAACCTTGCAACTTATCACGCGCCGTATGCAAACAGCGCAAGTGCAACAAACAGACCTGCTATTTACGAATGATAAGGTTGTCGTGAACAAACACACTCTAAGCAATCATTGCAGCGACATTAGCAAAAAGATGGTAGAAGCTGGACAGGTTAGCCTGCCTTTTGGTTTGCACGATGTCCGCCGCACAGGTGAAACCTTACTTTCTAAAATGGGGGTGAGTCGAGACATGAAAGCACAGCTACTCAGTCACGGCATGTCGGGGGTGCAAGAAAAGCATTATGACAGACACGACTACATGGAAGAAAAACGCCGTGCCCTAGTCCGTTGGCAAGATATGCTTAATGCAGCACCGACGGCTAAAATAATCCCGATTCGAGCGAAAGCGGCATAACCTAAGATTAAACCCTGTTCACAAGCTATACCCAAAGGGCGTATAATGAAAGCCGTATTTATTGAAAGCGTCATCTTTGCAAAGTATCGAGCGGAATTGTTAGATGATGACAGTTACCGTGAGTTTCAAAACTATCTTATGGACAACCCCACTGCAGGCGACGCGATACAAGGCACAGGCGGACTGAGAAAAATAAGATGGTCAAGCAATGGCAAAGGCAAGCGCGGCGGCGTTAGGGTTATTTACCTACACCTAAGCGCAAGCCATCATATCCACCTGCTGACACTTTACGCTAAAAACGAATCGGACGATTTAAGCGCAGAAACAAAGCGGTTACTAGTGGCACTAGCCCAAAGGATTAAAGATGAAACGAAACATAGCGAATGAGTTAGTACAGGCTTTAGAAGAGGCTATATTGTTTGAACAAGGCAAGATAACCCTAAACACGATAACCATTGAGCGCAAGCATTCAGCGATTGAACCCGAACAAATCAAAGCCATTCGAGAGCGGTTTAATATGAGCCGTGCTGTTTTTGCCTTGCGCTTGCGTGTCTCGCCTAGGACGCTTGAAAAGTGGGAGCAAGGACTCGCAAAACCCAACGAACAGGCGGCAACCTTACTGCTATTAACCAGTAAGTACCCCGATACATTAGAACGCCTAAGCAGCGTTTAACCAGCGTTTGCACCACCTAGCCCGACGGGGGGAATAGCGGTAAACCTTGACCGTGTGGCGGTGCATCTTGCAAAGATAAAAATAATTTACAAAAACATTGCACGCAACAATACTTTTATGCTTATAATGTTGTCCGACTAAATACAACCCATTGTATTTAAGTTTTATAAGGAGCCACATGACAACAACTGAAATATCAGCCAAAACATATCGAATAGACCAACAAGGTTTTTTTGATGCGTTAAAAGCAGCTATTGGTTTCATTAAAAAGACAGGCTATATTGAAAATCTGTTCAATGTTTTGTGTTCGCCTGTTGAAAAGCTGTTAAAAATGCCACAATGGCTCAAGCACCTAACAGCAATCATTACTCTTTTTTATTGCGCACTAGCCCTTATTGTAAGCCGTCAATTAGTAGCACAGCATCATCAGAAAACACGTCAATCAATAGTCTTAAAGCCCAGACTTATCAAACCGCAATTCAGCACAGCTCCGCCTGCAATCTAACCATCTTTTTTGTTTCTGCTTTTGACAATATCAACCTTTGGTATTGACGAAAAAAAAGCGGCACGCATTAAAGGTAACCGCCTAATGTGTCTTTTAGGGACAACTATACATAGTCCATTATAGACCAACAGAGTCTAAACACAAAACAGGACTACCCTAAAAGCCTTACTATTGGTTTGTTTATCCGTGCGTGTCGTTCCGTAAAAGTGATTATATGGAGCGCATTTTATGCCACAAACAACAGTATTAAACCAACAAACGATTAACGAACGCTTACTACGCTTGCCAGAAGTATTGCAGCGCATACCTGTGTCAAAGTCATCATGGTGGGCATGGATAAAAGACGGCAAGACACCTGCAGGCGTTAAGCTAGGATTGCGCGTGACCGCGTGGCGTGAGTCTGATATTAACGACTTCGTTTCTAAGTTGGGGGCTTGATATGAAAAACCCCACTAACACAAAAGCATTAGCAGGGCATTTAACACAAAACAGCACAGCTAGTATAACAGACATGCATATCGTTTTGCAGCACCTAACCGACATCATGAACGGCTTAACGCTCAAAATCCAAGTTGGCACAATCTTAACGCTTGTCATGCTGGCATCAGCGGCAACGGCTGGAGGGTGTCAAAATGTTTGATACCCTTCTCCCCACACTAGCAGCCGCTGGCATTAATACCGACCGCTTGCCCTCTCATTTAGCCATTGGCAAGTTTTACCGATTACCAGCCGTAGGCAAATCAGCAGCAGACAAAAGCTGTTACGTCAAACTATTGGCAACAGGCGTGGCAGTGTTTGGCAATTGGTCAACAGGCGACAAGGGCGAATGGTTTGCAGACAAGCCAACAGATAAAGCCGAACTCGCACGCTGGCATAAAGAAGCCAAAGCCGTTCAAGCCAAAGCAAACCGCGAACAGGTAAAGGCGTGGCAAGAATCAGCTATCAGGGCGCGAACCATGTGGTTTGATATGGCTGACAATCCCGACTTAATGCACCCGTACCTAGTCAAAAAGCGATTGAAGCCGTGCGGACTAAAACAGATTAACGATATTTTGTTAGTGCCTGTTTATTCTCTTATCGACAACAA
>DZAT01000025.1 GCA_022736205.1 Thiomicrospira cyclica | reverse complement strand
TTGTCGCTTACCCCAGAGCAACTCGCTGTGTGTATGCGCGACACAGGGGTAACCTTTATGTTCGCTCCTGCCCATCATAGTGCGATGAAGCACGTTGTACCTGTGCGTCGTGAGTTGGGAGTGCGTACTATTTTTAACCTGTTAGGTCCTTTGACCAATCCCGCAGGGGCGCAACAACAGGTGATGGGTGTTTTTTCGGCACAGTGGTTAGAGCCGATTGCACAAGTGCTCAAGTCGCTCGGTAGCACCTCGGTGTGGGTTGTTCATGCCGATGATGGGTTAGATGAAATCTCGATTGCCAGTGGCACACAAGTAGCTGCCTTATCGACCGATGGTACGATTAGTCGCTTTAGCATCGCTCCCGAAGATGTGGGTTATGGTCGTCAGCCGCTATCACTCATTCGCACCAGCAGCAAAGAAGAAAGCTTGGCAATGGTATTGCGTGTTCTGAATAACGAGGCAGGCGCATGGCGCGATATTGTTTGCCTCAATGCAGGCGCTGCGTTATTAGTCGGTGGATTTGCCGATGATTTTGTCGCAGGTGTTCGTTTAGCAGAGCAGGTGATTGCCAGTGGACAAGCAAAAGAAACCTTTGAACGAGCGATTGCGCTCACGCAGCAATTAGGAAAAAAATAAGTTATGTCGAAAGCCAATATTTTAGAAAAAATTATCGAGCGTAAATGGGAAGAAGTCACTGCTGCTAAAGCACGAAAGTCATTAGAGTACGTTAAGAAAAAAGCATGGGATGCGCCTAAAGCAAAAGATTTTTCGGCGGCTTTACTGTACAAAATGAAGCGTGGTCAAGCGGCCGTTATTGCCGAAATTAAAAAGGCATCGCCTTCTAAAGGCGTGATTCGCGAAAACTTCGACCCCGTTGCGATTGCAAAAAGCTATCAAGCGCATGGTGCTGCTTGTTTATCGGTCTTAACGGATGTTGATTTCTTTCAAGGCAGTTTAGCCTATCTTGAAGCAGTTCGTGCGGCGGTTGATTTGCCGATTATTCGTAAAGATTTTATTGTCGATTTATATCAAATTTATGAAGCGCGAGCTGCGGGAGCCGATGCCATTTTGCTGATTGTTGCCGCGCTCAATGATAAAGATTTACTCCGATTCTATCGCGCTGCTAACGAGTTAGGGATGAGTGTGTTGGTTGAGGTGCATGACGAAGAAGAGTTGGTGCGAGCATTAACATTGCCGTTAACCTTAGTTGGCATCAATAACCGTAACCTTAAAACCTTCGATGTTACCTTAGACACAACGTTGAATATGCTATCTAAAATACCAGATGGTGTGATGGTGGTGACAGAAAGCGGTATTTTCACTCGCGATGATGTGGCATTAATGCAGAACAATCATGTTCATGCCTTTTTGGTCGGCGAAGCCTTTATGCGTGCGGAAAATCCAGGCGAAGCATTAGCGCATTTATTCTTTGAAGGAAAGTAATGATTATGAAAGCAACGGTAAAATGGTTAGACAACCGTATTTTTGTGGGTCAGACGGGTAGTGGTCATGCTGTCGTGATGGATGGTCCTCCTGAAGCGGGTGGGCAAAACCTAGGGCCACGCCCCATGGAAATGCTGTTATTGGGTATGGGCGGCTGCGCCAGTTTCGATGTGGTGTCGATTTTAGAAAAGATGCAGCAACCTGTACAAGGCTGCGTGGCAGAACTAACAGCAGAACGCGCCGAAACTGAGCCAAAAACCTTTACCAAGATTAATCTACACTTCAAAATATCTGGTGCAGTGGAAGAGGGCAAAGCCGCGCGTGCAGTGAAGTTGTCGGCAGAAAAGTATTGCTCTGCTTCGATTATGCTCAGCAAAATGGCAGAAATTACCCATAGTTTTGAGGTGGTTGCAATCGAGCAGTCTTAAAAACGGTTTAAACGTGATGTGTTATAATCAAAAAAAGCGTTAACCGTTTATCACTCTTTCCTTAGGAATTGTTTACTCATGCCGATTGCAGCCACGCATTATACAAAAAAGCATATTTATGGTCTTTTTTTTGTGTGTTTGCCTGTTATTTTGACTGCTTGTGCCACACCGCAAAATTATCGCTTGTTTCAGACCTTTGATGCCGATAATAAAAGCGTTAATGCGTTAACGCCTATTTCTGATGCCGATTACCAATCGGAACTGGCTTTTGAATGGAAAATACAAAAGGGTGATAGGTTAGAAATTCAGTTTTTATCACAGCCTTTGTCTGATTATTCTCCGATGAGTAATGCCCAAATACAAGACAGGGAGCCGCGATCATTGAGTCGGGGTGGCGCAACGACTAACGCTGCAGAAGGGATATTGGTCGGGTCTGATGGTAGTGTCCGTTTGCCAATTATTGGCAAGCTTACAATGGGCGGACTGACTGAAGTACAGGCAACGGACACATTGAATGAAGCCTATAAAAAGTATTATCGGCGTGCTTTTGTGAGTGTGCGCATTCTGAACCACAAGGTATTTGTGCTGGGCGAAGTTAAAAATGCGCAAAGCAATCCCATTCCCGTTACCAATGGCACCATGAGCTTGATAGAGGCGCTGACACGAGCAGGCGATATTACTGATTATGCAGATCGAGAGCATATCAAGATTATTCGTAATGACCTGCGCAATCCGACAGTCAGAAATATTGATTTGACTCGGATGGAAAATATTGCATTAATTAGCACCATTTTACGTCCGAATGACATTGTCTATGTGCCACCTTTAGATTCAAAGGCTTACAATGTAACGTTTAACGAGCGCATTCCACCATTCTTTTCGATGATTCATAGTATTTTAACGCCATTCTTAGATATTAAAACCTTGACCGATAGTAACGGGACTTCTATTCGTGTCCTCCCATAAGCATTATCATCCGAATAACGATCTTGTGGATAAGGCAGATGTTGGCGCACTGATTGCCAAACTGCTGACCTATAAGCGATCAATTGTCTTAACCGCGTTATTTGTTTTTTTTCTAGGTGTTTTTTATGTCTCTAACGCAACGAAGTATTACGAGGCGACAGGAGATATTTTATTCACAAAAGACATCAAACAAAAGTCAGCCAGTGATTTTTTAGCCGTTACGCCAACGCTGGGCACTAAAGACGTTAATATTGATGACGAATTGTCTTTGTTTCAAACACCAGAGTTTATTCAGTCCGTTGTCGAGCGTCTGACAATGAATATCCGCGTTTACCACCTTCGTTATAAAGAAGGCGATTATGTGCGTAAATCAGATATGACTGAATTGTATAAAGATATTCCCTTTAATTTAATGCTAAAAAAGAATGATCGTATTACCCGTTTTTCAGATAACGTTTATTTTATGCTGAGTGTTATCGATGAAAAACAGTTTAGATTATCGGTTGAAGTATCCTTTTTTCAACACATAAAACGAAAAATTAAAGAAAGTTTAGCCTTATTATCGAGTGATGAACAGGCGTTTTATGAGTATACAGCCCTATTGAATTTTGATGAAGATTTTGTTACGCCTTGGTTGTCGGGGAAAGTAATGAAAAAACAAAACAATATTCATGATCATTATTTAATTTCATATGGTGCCGAAGAAGATGGCATTAATTTAATTAAGCAAAACTTAAAGGTAGAACGCGCGAATAAGACAGGTAATATTATCGTTATTAAAATGCAAGATGAAATTGCTGAAAGAGCACCAATCATTGTTAACGCTGTTATGAGCAGTTATTTAGAGTCTGGCTTAAAGCAAGAAACACAATCGGACAATAATGTGATTCGGTTTATTGATGAGCAACTTCAGACAATGCAAGCTGATTTAGAGAAAGAGTCTCGTTCGATTGAACACTTTAAAGCGCAAAATAAGTTCCTCGATTTATCTGCTAAGACGCAGCTTAAAGTGGTCACTATTTCAGAGTTAGAAAAGAAAAAATATGACTTAGAAATTGAAGAAGCGATTATTGCTAATATGCTTTCAGATCTGTTGTCAGGTTCATTGACTCAAGCCCCTACCATATCCTCTCAAACCACCACAAATCCGAGTATTACTGCAAACATCACAAAGCTTCAAGAGCTCAATGCGGCACGCTCGAGTATGTTGATTGACTATACACCAGAACATCCAGATTTAATCAAAGTAGAAGAAAACATCAAGAGTTTAAAAAGAACGCTGGAACAGTCTTTACGCTCTGCTATTCAGGAAAATCGCAAGAAACGGCAAACGCTTGCCTCGACCATCTTGACGCACGAGCGAGAGCTTTCTGTTGCACCCAGTCAGGAAAAGGTGTTATCTGATTTGAACCGTAACTATTTGGTTAGAACCAAGGTGTTTGATTTTTTACTTCAGCGACGTGCTGAGGTTGGTATTTCGAAGTCGGCAAAAGAGCCAAAGGGTCGTATTATTAATCAAGCTGTTCAGCCTAAAACAGCAAGCAAACCCAACAAGCCAGTGGTGTTAATTATTGCGCTTTTTGCAGGCTTATTTTTAGGGGTATTGCAGGCATTTATTCGCGTTATTCGCGACGACCGTATTTATACCTTACAAGATGTTCGCTTACATTCTCATATGCCCATTTATGGTTTGTTGCCTGTTTTTTCAGAAAAGAAAACCTTATATAACGATGCGATGCGTTCTTTGTTATTTCGCATTAGCCAAGAACTGAAAGACAAACCTAAGGTTATTTCTATTACGGGATCTGTTCCAGGAGAAGGCAGATTAACAACCGTTGTAGAGTTGTGTCGTATCATCGGTGAAAGTGGTAAACGTGCGGTTGCTGTTGATTTTGATATCAGAGCAGAGCGTTCGGTATCGAGTAGTCGTTTTGGTATTGTTAGTTATTTGGCAGGTAAAAACCGCTTAGAGGATATTATCTATAAAGCACAACATGGTGTTTCTGTTATTCCGATAGGAGACATTAGCCATGAAGGTTTTACCTTGGGTGTTTTGTCATCGGACAAACTGACTGACTTGTTTTCTCGTTTGAGTCAAGAGTATGACTATGTGGTGGTTCAAGCGCCTTATCTTGGCTTACTGTCGGATGCAGTCGTGTTGGCGCATGTTGCTTCACTCAATTTGGTTGTTCTGCGCTCGGGGCGCTCTCGTATTGCCTATATTAAATCTGCCAATCGATTAGTTGATGATTACCAGCTGAACAACACAGCATTTATTCTAAACGCATTGCCGCTCGATGCCATTCGTCCTTGGGTAGAACATCGCTCTTTCAATGTCTTTTCTCGTCTAAAAAGTCGTTTTACTAGGAAATCATCGTGATTAGATATAAACAATTTTTTCCACATATTCGATTGTTTGCGAATACGATTCCTTGGTGGTCTTTTTTATCTTCTCGTGATGATGATTTATATTTTGGATCATTGCCATTCTTTTCGCATCTCTATCGTATTGATACGGCTTACACCAAACAAATAGATCTTATTCAAGAGATAGACGATCCATTAACAATCATGCGTGCGAGTACGGCTACAAAAATAAGACAAGCAAAAAAGAAAATTGTGATTAAACCTTATCATGATGTGGATTTGTTTGTGACGCGCTACAATGCCTTTGCAAATGAGAAAGGATTGGCAGCGATTTCGCGGATGCTTCTAGAAAAAATACCTGATGAACATAAGCTGATTTGTGCGGCTTATATTGAAGAACAACAAGAAGCCTGTGCGTTTATGTGTTATTTTTTTGATGATGAACGCGCTCGTATTGTATACGCCTGTACTTACACGCAGATGCCAGAATATAAAAACAAAGTATCTTTTGCCACACTTTATTTATATTATTACGGTATTGAGTATTTTAAAAGTCAGGGCAAGCACGTTTATGATTTGGGTGGTTATCCGCCCGATACAACTTGCCCTAAAATGCTCGGTGTTAATGCCTTTAAAGATCAGTTCAATGGTGTATTGGTTAAGAGTTATCGTATTCGCTCTTATTGGGTGTATTGGTTAACGAAAAGCGTATCATTCTTAAAGCGTCAGCTAAGATAACGCTGCCCATTATTGGTCTTTTCGATGAAATGCCACGTAAAGCCATATTGCTTGCCCCATTATGGTTGCGCACCAAGCGAGCGCAAGTCCAGCTGCTTGTTCGTAGATAATTAATGGTGTCGCTAAACAAAGATTTAGCAAAAATGTATGCTTAAAAACACGAATAATATCACTGTCTCTGTCTAAAATGACAAGTCCTTGAATGTAAGCAGGGGTTATGTTGGTTAACAATAGCGATAGGCTTAAAATCGTTAATGTTACTTTGGTCGTATCATTTATCTCTCCCGCGATATAGTAGAGAATGGGATCGATATAAAACAAGAGCAATAAGACGAGTAACAAGCTAATAGATAGCATACCAGCCGTTAACCATTTAAAAAAACGATAAAATGTTGATAATGATTGCTGCTTTGTTTTGACCATGAAGGGATAAACAGCACTTAGAATCGGTGATGAAATGCTATTAATAGCAGAAAATATTTTGTCAGCAATGGCGTAGTAGCCAACCATCGTGTTGTTCGTCAGTAATCCGAGTAGAACCATATTATTGGTTGAAATAAGATTGCTAAAGAGGTAAGCGTAAAAAACAGTCCAGCCTTCTACGAGATATTGATAAAGCTTTATTCTCGAGACGATAACCAGCTTTAACTTAAAGTGAACAAAGATAAGATAGAGTGCCATGACCGCCGTTAATAAATTGCCCAAAGCAGTTAAGATGGGAACCCATAGATAATCGTTTTTATCTTGAACGAGCACAAAAATAGCAGCTGTGAAAGCAATTTTTGAAACTAAGTTAAGGTAGGTAATGATTTTCATTTTTTCAATGGCTTGAAAATACCAAATGGGAAAAAGAGCATTGCCAATAACGGTTGTAAACGTCAGCATATACAGTAAAGCATGATTAGAAAAGGTGTCGAAGCTGACGATGATTAACAGTAATATCAAAAAAGAGATACCTGTTAAGATGAGTTTTAAAGTCGAGACAGCCGAAAAAATTTCATTGATTTTCTCTGGGTCATCCAAGTTTAGTGCGGCTTCTTTGGTTGCAGAATAGTTGAAGCCATAATCGGTTAAAACCATAAAATAAGCAATCATGGCAGTAGCGAAAGCAAGCAAGCCAAATGTGTCCGTCCCCAAGACTTGTATCAGATAGGGAATGGTAAGTAATGGCAACAGAATATTTGTTGCATTGAGCACGCCCATCGACAGGGTATTTCCTGCGAGACGTCGATAGTTTGGGTTGCGCGTGATCGCCAGTAATCTATGACGCATAATGCTGACTAATAATATTGATATATTTGATCATAATGTGATTAGAAGAGAATTTAGTGGCGGTTTGACGCACAACTTGCGGATCCCAGTTTCGATTCAGGCAGTGGCGCATGCAGTCAATCAGATGTTGTTCATCTTTGTCATTCACAAGATAACCATTTTGTTGATCAATCACGATTTCTGCAGGGCCACTAGGGCAGTTAAATGCGACAATCGGCGTACCCAGTGTAATCGATTCAATTAACACATTCGGTAAACCTTCGTAGTGCGAGGTCAGTAATGTCGCTTTCGCTGCTAAATAATAGGGGATAACATTGCGTTGAAACCCTTCGAAGTCGATGTGGTTATTGATGTTGAGTTTTGTTGCGAGCGCTTTTAATTCTGTTTCTTTGCTTCCCGTTCCAACGAACTTCAGCCGTAATGTGGGGTGTTGTGGGTGTAGCTTTGCAAAGGCACGAATGGCATCGTCATATCCTTTTTCAACTTCTAATCTACCCACACACAAAAAATAGTCTTGTTTTGTTATGGTTGACCAATCAAGCTGTTGAGCTTCTTGTTCAATGTCACTATTAACGGGGTTGTAAACAATGCATGTACGGTCTTTTGCTCGTGGAAAGAGGTGTATAAAGTCAACCCATATTCCTTGAGATTGGCAGATAATAAAGTCTGAGCTGCCATAAAATAACCGAATTAAACGACTCAATAACCATCTTTTAGCATTGCCTTGAATGTTTTGTGAGTTGTTTGAAATGGTTGATGGATTGTAAGCAATAATGCGAACGGGTTTTTGCATCATGGTTTTAATGGCAATGAGTAGTAAGGTTAGCTCATAACTAAAAACAAGCATTGTTTGTGGGGTGCTGAGTTGTCGTATTAATGCGGGTATGGCATGTCTGGCTTGACTGACGTTTAAGCTAACCAATTCGACGCGTGCATCGAGTCTATCTGTATACACCGCGTTATTCAGATTCAGAACCAACAGTTCTACGCGCCAACCACGTAGGACAAAATTGTTTGCGATGTTGACACAGACGCTTTCAGCGCCACCCATTGCCAACGAGGGAATGAGTAAACGGATGTGCATTTGATCGGTGTTCATGATGTTTTTTCCTTATCAGCGTCTGTATCAGATTGGTTTTTATGATAATAGATACTTGCTGCAATAGCGAGAAGCAGTAAAAAAGCAGGCAAAATCATGGTTTTTTGTCGAATAGCAATGCCCAAATTGTTGGTTGTGACAGCGAACAAGAGTAGCGCGCTAACAAAAAATGCTAAGTTGTAACGAACGGTAAAGCTGCTGTCTTTAAAAAGCACCCCGACACTGGGGATAAAGAAAGCCAAAAATAGAATAAGGATGAAGGTGTTTTCGAGCGAAACAACAAGAGCCAAAGCACTGCGTGCATCAAAAAACAAAGGACGGAATAAGTAAGCAAATAGCTGTTCAGGCAAGGTCATGCTGGCTAAGTCGAGCTGACCATCATTTGCAGTCGATTGTTTTTCGAGCGTTTCGCTGACGCTGCCACCTTCTTTGACACCCGCATAATCTAAAGCGAATGGAACAGCGGCTGCGGCAATACCAAGCGATAACATCAGCATCATCACGCGCGTGGTCATTTTAATGTTTCGTCCCGTTACAAATGCAATACCAGCGGCAGCAATCATAAATGCAGCAACGTGTGGGCGAACCACAAACTCTAATATCACGCCTAACATAAACAATGGTTTGCGTTGGTCGAAGCTGAGTGAGGCATAAACAGTCAAAGCAGCACCCAGAAAGGCGATACCATCTTTACCAATGGCGGATGTCCAAAAGTTAATGCCGGGCATAAAAGGGATAATAAAGGGAATATAGCGCCACCAGTTTCGATAAGGCGGCCAAATATACAGAAATACATGACAAATGATGTAAACACCAATCACCCCAGCGAGGTTGTAGACTAGGAACGTATTGAGTTGACTGAAACCTAAATTATGTGCAAAGAGCGATGTTAGGGAGGTAATAAACTCGCTACCGACTTTCCAATCATTAAATCCAACCACGGCTTCATCGTAATAACCATTGGCATCGGCAACATTGGTTTGTGCATATATCCAATAATAAATGCAAAATAAGGTGTGATAAAGATACACCGATACCGCCAGATAAAACGGAATCAGTAACCGCTCTGCGATAAGATAGGACAGATAACCTAATCCTAAAAATAGAGCGATAAAAGTAAGTGCATCGGTCGCGGTGTTCATCAGGTTGTTACAGCGCTTTGTATGACTTTGTCGTAACGAGAAATAATATGGGATAGCGAAAAGTCTGTTGCGCGTTGATAGGCTGCTGTTGCAAGCTGTTGCATTTTGAGTCGATCATCCTGAAGAGAGACGATAGCAGAAGCCAAGGTTGTCGCGTCTCCAACGGCATAAAGTCCGCCGTATTCGGTCCACTCTACAGGGTTTCCAATCTGTAGATGTTCGAGTGGGTTGCTTTTTGGTGCTAATATTTCACGAGGACCACTAATGCAGTCAGATGACAGCACAGGAATGTGGCTAAGCATCGCTTCTACAAGCACATTCGGAAAGCCTTCTGTTTCCGACGAAAGAATAAAAAGCTGCGCTTTAGTGAGATAAGAGAAGGGGTTCTTTTGACTGCCCACAAAATGCACGCGCTTATCGAGATCGAGCGTTTTTGTCAATTGCCTAAAATGTGCTTCATCTGCGCCATTGCCGACCAGAATAAGCTCGGTGCTGCTAGGTAGCATCGTTAGCGCTTGCAAGATAACTTCAATTCTTTTGAGTTTAATGAGCCTTCCGACACTAATAAGATAAAAGGTTGTCGGATCGAATATAAACTCAGCAGCCTGTGTACCTTGTGCCGTAATCGCATCAATGTCGTATGGATTGTAGATAACGCTTTGATGGCACTGAGAGAGTTGTTTAATGCGCTGGTTGGCTTGATATTGCATTTCTATAGACTTGAAAACAAGGTGTTCAGCGCGTGGATAGCAATAGCGGATCAAGGCAAGATTGACTTTACCTAATATTCCTTCTTGATCGTAATAGGTGATTTGCCCCGGTGTGACCATTTGCACGATGGGTATCCGTTTATGCAATCGTTTGCCCCATAGTTGGGCGATTACATTAACGTAACTGGCTCTGAATAAATGGCTTTGTATGATGTCGATGTCATGTTGCTCAGCAACGTGCATGAGCTTCCAAGCAAGGCGCGGCAGTTCAATTAATTTTTTTAAACCAGAGTTGCTGCTCTTATTATCACTCAGAAAGACAATCGGAATGTCAGAAGGAATATGGTAAAAATTGTCGTCACTAAAAACGTTGCGTTCAAGACAAATAATAATGACGTTATAGCGCATTTTAGGTAAGTGGGTCGCGAGCAGCGAGACCACACGCTCGGCACCACCATTACCAAGTGTATTGATGAGCAGGGCAATGCTGATTTTCTTCTGATTCATTTGGCAGCCTTGTTTCTGAGTTTGTACAGCCATGCGAACAGATTGAAGCGGCGACAATAGTGATCAAAAATGATATCGCCTTCTTGAATGTCGATGGTATGTGGACCATAGTGGTTCTGAGCGGTGATGTGTCCAATTTGAGTTTCATGATAACGTGTTTTACTGAGCATGTTAATTTCGAATACAGAAACACCGTTGCCATAAAGATGACAGTTATTTTGTCCCATCCGATATAGTTTGCCGTCTCGGCAGTAAATAGGACCAGCAGGTCGCCCGCCATTGGGATCAATTCGAATGGGGTTTTCGGGGTGCGCCATGTAGTTGCCTGTTAAAGATTCGGCATACCAAAGGTATAAAACGGAGTTGGCTGTTAGGCCCGCTTGTGTGGCGAATAACCAATAGGTATTGTCGTAAAAAAACAGTGTTGCATCATTCAGTCGCTTATCTTCTAGCCCTGTTAATATTTCACCCGTCGATAACGATAGGGTCTGCTCATTGTCGATGTGAAAAATACGTTGCGCGCCAGCCTGAGCAATTTCGGGAAGGAGATAGGTTTGTGTGCTTGTTTTAACGATAAACGGATAAGAAAGATGCTTGTCACCAATTTGTTTATTGATATCTTTGAGCTGCGTTACCTCATTGCCATCAAGACACAACAATACACCTAAGTTAGATTTCTTTTCGAGTCCTTCGCAGACAATGCGGTGCTGATCAATAACGATGGGGTCAGCGATAAACACCATATCTTTCGGAATGGGATAAGCTTGCTGTGCTTGTAGGCATTGATGATCGTAGAGATTGAGCCGTTGATTGCTGCGTGCGATTGTCCAGCGCATATCGGTAAAGGCTGCAAAAAACTTACCAGATAGTGTGTGACTGATTTGCTTTAAGAATAAGCCAAAATATCGCGTTAGACTAATGGCTTTAACTGGCTGCTCTTTTTCTTGTAACCGACTGAGCTTTTTATCCATTAAAACTGTGTAGAGCCCCTTGCTGAGTAATAAGCTCGCGTGTTCGAACAGACTACTCGTACTGAGCGTAAGGCTGTGACGATGTGTGTAAGCTTTGGCTTCGATATAGGTGAACTCGTTGTCTTGTAGATGCGTTAATCGAATGCTTGTATGCGGCGCTTCTTCTTGTAGCTCATTAAAAAAGTGTATTTTACTGGATAGCTTGTTTAAGTTTCCCTTGTCGTAATACAGTAGACCAAAATTAACATGCCTAGATAAGGATGCATGCCATTCGTGTCGAGAAAACGATATGATCACGTTACTATCTTGTGCAATGGTTTGACTAACGACTTCGTCAAGCAGGTAGCCTTCTGTTGTTTTGACAGGCGTACAAGGTAGTACGTCTACAACAACATGATGAACCAAGTCAACCTGTTGATTTCGGTGTGTCTCAGTGCGCTTTAAGCGCTTGCACCAAAAATAATCAGCAAGGGTGTGATAAGAAGCCGTCGGTTCGGTTTGAAGCGCTACTATTTTTTTGACACTTAATCCAAGCGCAATACAATGCTGAAGGGCTTCATATTCCCAACGCGACACCTGACCATTGTCCGTTAGGATTGTGGCAGACAGTCTGCTTAAAGGAAGAAAACGCAATATCATAATATTTGGGTTACACTTGAATAAATGGGTCGACAATAGGGTCTTTATGCGTGAAGCCAGCAATCATCTTTTCTAATAAGCAACTCAGTGCTTGATAAGTTTTGGCTTCTAATAGTTCGTCCATTTGCTGAAGTGCTGCCTGCAACAGCTCGTATGATAAATAAGCTTCTTGAGCGCGTTTAACGCGTGGATGATCTGTCTCCTGAGCGTCAGCATCAATCAACAGTTCTTCATACAATTTCTCACCTGGTCTCAAACCTGTAAATTGAATATCAATGTCACCGAAACCATGTTCATCCTTGGTTGTTCGACCCGATAGCATGATCATGTTTTTAGCAAGGTCAACAATCTTGACGGGTTCGCCCATATCGAGAAGAAAAAGATCGCCACCTTTACCCATAGATCCAGCTTGAATAACCAAAGATACCGCTTCGGGTATGGTCATAAAGTAGCGTGTGATATCGGGATGTGTGACCGTAACAGGGCCATTTTGTTCGATTTGTTTGCGAAATAAGGGAACAACAGAGCCAGAAGACCCTAATACATTACCAAAGCGAACCGTTACGTAGCTTGTCATGGGAAAAATGTCTTGTAACGCCTGTACCGACATTTCTGCCATGCGTTTACTCGCACCCATAAAGTTAGTGGGTCTAACTGCTTTATCGGTAGAAATTAGGATAAAGTGCTCAACCCCATGCTCACCAGCAGACAGGGCAATTGTTTGTGTACCGAAGGTGTTATTTCTAATACCCTGTTGAATGTTGTATTCAACGATGGGTACATGCTTATATGCAGCCGCATGATAAATGGTCTGAACGTTATACTTAGTTAAAATTTCATCAATATGTTGTTTGTTTTTAACGTCACCGAGCAGAGCAATAATTTGTATGTTGCTGTTCTCGAAGAAATGATCATTGCGCAGTTCAACCTCGATTTGATAAAGCGCGAATTCCGATATCTCGAATAAAACAAGAATATTAGGCTTGTGCTTGATCACTTCTCTACAGAGCTGTGACCCGATTGAACCGCCTGCTCCTGTAATCATGACAACTTTGTCTTTGATGCATGCTGTTAACAGTTCTTCTTGCGCTTTGACAGCATCTCTACCTAAAATATCCTCGATTTTAATCTCTTTTAAATCATTTAATTTAATCTGCTCGGCAATAAGACTGTCAACATTTTCGAGTTTATAAACACGAACAGGGAATTGATATAACCAGTGAATAATCTCTTTTTTTCTGAATTCGTTGGCAGGGGGAATGGACAGAAAAATTTCTTTTACATTAAAGGTTTCAATCAGCTCTGGAATATCTTTGCGTGCGTAAACCATGACACCTGCAATGGTGGTATTACGTAAGTCCCGCTTATCGTCGATAAATCCCACAACTTTACGTGTTGCGGAGCTTTCGAGGAGACGCATGATCTGTCTGCCTGGTGCACCAGCACCAAAAATAATGACAGATTCAGGTTTGGCTTTGATGATGTCCTTGGGTTTAAATACCAGCCTGATTGCCATCCTTGAAAGCGTTAAGTAACCGAGTAACAGCACAAAAGACATAATAATGGATGTTCTGGGATAGTCGAAGCCTAAAAACCACAACACACCAAACCAAATGATGGTGGCCACAAGTGTCGCTTTGAGTGCCTGCACCAAAAACCTGAAGCTAACATAGCGTGCAATGACCTGATATAAGCCCGCCAAATGAAAAACAAAAATGACAACCAAAGGATAAATGAGAATCGCTGATTGATAAGAAGTATCGATATACAAGGTGTCCACTCGCAAGACAACACAGATATAGGCAATCAGCATGGCAAAGGTTGCGTCGTAAGCGACCGAAATGGCTTGCTTATAGGGACGACGAAGCTTGTCGACAAATTGCATTATCATAAACTTGCCTCGGTGAAGCAGGATACAATAACGTCCGTTGTTTTTTGCATTTCAGCTTCGTTTAACGTAGGGTGTACCAGAAACATGAGTGATGTTTCACCTAACATTTTCGCTTGTGGCAATCGCTCCTGCGGTCTCCAAGGCGTATCATCAAATGCATGCTCTTGATAAATTTCGGCACAAGAGCCAGCATAGCAAGGAACGCCTTTCTCATTAATGACCGCTAAGAGTTTGTCCCTATTCCAGTCGGCTTTAAGGTGTTCGGGATTGATAAAGAGATAGCATTTGTAACACGCATGCTCATAATCAGCAGGGAGGATTGGCACAATAACGCTGGAAAGATGAGAAACACTCTGCCATATTTTTTGAGCGTTGTGTTGGCGCTTCGCTGTCCAGTCTGGCATGCGTTTCAGTTGAATACGACCAACAACAGCCTGAATTTCAGTCATCCGAAAATTTGAGCCAAAATGATCGTGAAGCCAGCGAAATCCAGGTGGATGCTGTTTAACATAAACCGTATCCCAAGACTTACCATGATCTTTGTAAGCCCACATGGTTTCCCATATGTTTTTATCATTGGTTGTTACCATGCCACCTTCGCCAGCAGTTGTCATGATTTTAT
The DNA here is from genome assembly GCA_022736205.1 of Thiomicrospira cyclica. Classification (GTDB taxonomy): domain Bacteria; phylum Pseudomonadota; class Gammaproteobacteria; order Thiomicrospirales; family Thiomicrospiraceae. Next base: position 13,007 of record DZAT01000025.1, on the reverse strand, counting down.
CTTGGCAAAAACTCCAAGCGCCAATGTGTCCAATCGATCCAACAGGTTTTCCTTTATAGCGTGCGCCATGCGCTTGAGCGCAATCTTCGATAACATAAAAGCCATGTTCGTCTGCGAGAGCCATAATCGGATCCATATCACACGACAGTCCTGCTAAGTGAACGCAAATAACCGCCTTGGTTCTGCTGGTAATGTGCGGTGTGATGGTATCTGCTGATAAATTTTGTGTATAGCCATCAATGTCGGCAAACACGGGCGTAGCGCCCATAGCAACAACACACGAAACCGAAGCGATAAAACTTCTGGGCGTGACAATGACTTCATCACCAATACCTACGTTCAGTGCTTTAAGCGCTAATTCAAGTGCTTGTGTACCATTGCCTAAGGCAATGGCGTAGTCGCATTGTGTCCAATTAGCGAATTCTTTTTCAAACTGCCGACACACATCACCAGTCCAGTAGTTGACTCGATTACTGAGCAGTGTTTCGCTAATGGCATCTGCCTCTTCTTGGGTGTAAGATGGCCAAGGTGAAAAAGGTGTGTTAAGCATGATAATGTATCCCTTGTTTTATCGTAGTAGCACTTATATTGCGCTATTTTTAGTGTTCTTTTTTAGGCTTTGCTGGTACACCAGTAGCCGTTATATTATTTTCAATGTTCGCAACTACCACCGCTCCAGCACCAATCATGACATTCTGCCCGATTGTGATGCCCTGTTTAACGCATGAGCCAATACCAACCCAGCTATGTTCGCCTACCGAAACATTGCCTGCTAAGTTTGCACCAGGACTGATGTGAACACCCTGCGCAATTTGGCAATCGTGATCAATCGTGGCACTTGTATTGATAATGCAATACCGACCAATGCGGGCAAACGGATTAATGATCGCGCCCGCCATCACCACACAACCTGCGTCAATATTTGCATAACGACTGATTGTGGCTTTTGGATGAATGAGTGAAACAAGGGTTGCCCCTTTCTCGTTAAGCTTTATCGCTTGGCTTGTTCTGATAACGTTGTTTCCTATAGCGACAAATACAGCTGAAAATTGAGAGATTTGTTCAAAAAGGTGTTCGCTTGTACCAATAATCGACCAGTGTTCGAGTTGGTTTTTATGAGGATATTGATCATCAAAAAAAACAATGTCTTGCCAGTCACATTGCGCCGCGATATCTGCTGCAACCTTGCCATGACCGCTGGCACCTAAAATTGCAAGTCGTTTAACGGGTGTTCCCATAAACTTAGGCATGGTTGCTTCACCTTCGGCAGCAATACCGTCACGAAACAATACTTTTTTAACGGTTAACCACAGGATTTTAATATCTAGCCATAAAGATTGATGATCAACGTACCAAGTGTCTAGTGCAAATTTTTCTTCCCAACGAATGGCGTTACGTCCGTTAATTTGCGCCCACCCTGTAATGCCAGGTTTAACACAATGGCGACGATTTTGTTCATCGCTATAGCGAGGCAAGTATTCCATGAGTAGTGGTCTTGGTCCGACTAAGCTCATATCGCCTTTGAATACATTCCATAGTTCTGGTAGCTCATCAAGACTGGTTGAACGTAAAAAGCGTCCGAAAGCGGGAAGGCGATCGACATCAGGTAATAAGTTTCCCTGTTTATCTTTGCAGTCCGTCATTGAGCGAAACTTGATCATATTGAATGGTTTGCCATTCAATCCAGGGCGTATTTGTCGAAAAAAAACAGGGCTTCCCAATTTCTTTTTAATCAACCAAGCCGTTATTAACAAAATGGGCAATAAAAGGGGTAAAAAAATTGCGACGATAAAGAGATCAAAGAGACGTTTCATGATAAGTCCATGATATTAAGTAATGATGCTGTGATTTTTTGCACATCAAATTTGTCTTCGGCCATGTTTCGCGAAGCCAATCCCATGGGTTCAATGGCTTCAGGATGTTCAAGAAACCAAATCATTTTATCGGCAAGTGCTGCCGCCTCGGCTACGGGTACTTTGTACCCATTAATCCCCTCTTCAACCGTTTCACGACACCCTACAGCAGTGGTCGTAATGATCGGTTTGCCCATTGCCATCGCTTCAACGGTACTTCTTGGTAAGCCTTCGTGGTACGAAGGCAAAACATAAACGTGCGCTAAAGCAATCAGTGGTCGAACATCGTCAGCCACACCTAAATAATCAATAATACCCTCTTGTTGCCAAGACTCGACCTCTGATATTGAAATGCCATCGGGTGAAGGGTCTTGCCAGCCAAGGATCTGGCAGCGAATATTGGGATAGCGGCTTCTAACCATTTTCGAAGCTTGAGCAAATTCTCGCAGTCCCTTTTCGCCCAGTAAACGTGCCACACATAAAAACACCATCTCATGATCATGAAGCGTTGGCGGGGCTTGATAGGCAAAGCGAGAAATATCGACACCTGATCCATTGACCACTTCAGTTTTGCCAATAGGCACGATGCTTCTATCAATGAATACTTGTGCGTTGTCCTTGTTTTGAAACACTACCTTTATTGCACGAGACAAAGAAAAACGATACAATGCAGAAACTAAGTGCGTCAGTAATCGACGTTTTAGGGATGTCCCTTGAAAAGCAAATCCTAATCCCGTTACCAATGCGTAAAACGGAACACCTGCCAAACGCGCTGCCAACCCACCCCAAATGACAGGCTTAATGGTGTAACTTAATATAACATCTGGCTTATGTTGTCGAAATAAACAGTACAATGCCCAACATGTTTTTAAATCAGCAATGGGATTTAGCCCATTACGTTGAAATGGAATACTGGCATGCTTAATGTTGGCATCTGAAAGCTTTTGCTGTAATTCAACTGAAGCCTTAGCAGATACGGCTAATACCTCATGTCCTGCTTGTTTCATGCTCGTTATCAAATGACCACGAAAGTTTAGCAAAGACAAAGGCTCAACGCCGATAAGAAGTACTTTTTTCGCTGATTGAGGCATCATCGTTGTTCTTCTAGCCAAGCTTGAAACATTAAAACATCCCATAACTGAAACTGCCAATTGCGCTTGTTGTGGCAATGTTCTTGCCACATTTTCTGTACCCAGTGCGCATCAAAAACCCCCTGTTGCCTTATTTTCTCTGGTGACAATAAATCATCAGCCCAACTTTTCAGTTCATTGCGCAACCAATCTCCCACAGGTAATCCAAAGCCCTGTTTTGGTCTGTCGATCATCGCTCTAGGAACATAACGATCTAACACTCGACGTAACACTTGCTTACCGCTTCCTGCATTTTGTTTAAAATGACTGGGTAGAGACCAAGCGAACTCAATGACTCGATGATCTAAAAAAGGAACGCGAGATTCCAAACTCACCGCCATTGATGCTCTGTCTACCTTGGTTAAAATATCATCTGATAAATAAGTCATGCTATCGAGCGCCATAATCCAATGCAAAAAATCCATTGTATTCAGCTGAGTCGAGTCTAATTTACTTTGAGCTTCGTGTGAGTTTAGCACCAAACTGGCAGGATTCAATTGGTGTGAAACGGTACGTTTATAAAGATCTTTTTCATTTTTTGCAGCTAATATTGTTGCTAACTTATCCAGCTTATAGCCAGGCATTTTGTGTTGTAAGTGTCTGGGTAAAATAGGTTTAATAATCTGATACATCTTATCCCACGTATCTGCACCAGGTGCCGACAATAAAGCCGACAGTGCTGACCTAAGCCAATAAGGCTTGTTGCCAAGTTTTCGCCATAATGCAGGTAGCTGCTGATGGCGGTTGTAGCCAGCAAATAATTCATCACCTGCATCACCCGACAAAGCTACGGTTACGTGTTGCTTGGCTAAGCGCGATACCAATAGCATCGGTATTTGTGAAGAGTCTGCAAAAGGTTCACTCCATATTTTAGGTAATTCTGGAATGATTGAGCGTGCATCTTGTGGCGTTAAATACCATTCGGTATGATCCGTGCCTAAGTGGTCTGAAATGGCTTTGGCATGATGTGCTTCATTGTAACCCGTGTCGTCAAAACCGATGGTGAACGTCTTGATCGGTTTCGTACTTTGAGATTGCATCAATGACACAATGGTTGACGAATCGATACCACCCGACAAGAATGCACCCAAGGGGACATCAGCTTGCATTTGTCCTTTAACAGCTTGAAGCAACAGTTTCTCTAGTTCATCTGTTGCCTCTTCTTCTGTGCCTGTAAATAAACGACTTTCTTGTGTGTGGGCTAATTGGCTGAAAGACCAATAGGTTTGCTGTGATGCGTGAGAAAGTTGACTGTGGTGTTGTGTTAGGTCGAAATGAATGCAGCAGCCAGCATCAAGCTTATAAATGTTTTCATAAATAGAATAAGGCGATGGTACAACATTATGACGTAAATAAAGCGCTAACACATCGCGGTTAATACGCCCTTCAAAGTTTGGGTGCTGTTTAAGGGCGATTAAATCTGAACCGAACACCAATGCTTCTTTTTGCCAACCATAATACAGTGGTTTTTCACCGACACGATCCCTTATCAGCGTCAACACACGATTGTTAGCATCGTAAAGCGCAATGGCGAACATGCCTACAAGTTTGCTCAAGGTTACGTCTATACCCCAATGTTCAAAAGCGATTAATAGGGTTTCAGTGTCCGAATGCCCGCGCCAATATTGCACACCGAACGCGAACTCTAATTCTTTTCGTAGCTCAAGGTGATTATAAATTTCACCATTGAACACGATCGTATATCGCAAGGATGGTGAGTGCATAGGCTGATGACCTGCAGGCGACAGGTCGACGATAGATAAACGGCGATGAATAAGAGTCAAACCGATTGCTTCTATCGATAAAACACCATGATCATCTGGTCCTCGATGCACCATGACTTGATGCATATATTGGGCAACCGACGCTCTATCATAGTCAGCGGTTGGATGCCAAAACCCAGCAATACCGCACATAAAGAAAACTCCATTCTTTTTGTTTTATAACATTATAATAAAGCACATAATACATGATTATCTATTCGTATTTTTTCTTAGGTATCATCAAAAATGCACTAAAAATAGTGATACGAGTATCAAACATTCGTTAATGCATTATTTTTTTACGAGCAGTGTAATATTTTGCAAATAAATTAATTGAATAAATAAGGCATAACATTCATGCGATCAGATAGCTGTGTTGTAATAGAACAAAACTTTAAAAAAGATATCAATGGCTTGCGTGCTTGGGCAGTTGTGGCGGTTGTGTTATTTCATTTTAATCTGCTAGGTGTTTCTGGTGGTTTTGTCGGTGTTGATATCTTTTTTGTTATCTCTGGTTATTTAATGACTCAAATTGTTGTCGTTGGACTAGAAAACGGTGATTTTTCGATACGAGCCTTTTATATGGCACGATTAAGGCGTATTTTGCCTGCTTTGTTGGTTATGATTGTGGTGCTATTGGCTTTGGGTTGGTTTTGGTTACCAAATGCTGATTATCATTCTCTTGGTGGACAATCAACCTATGCGCTCACTTTCTTATCCAATATGTATTATTGGCGCACTGCGGGTTACTTTGATGTCGCTGCTCATGAAAAGTGGTTATTACACACTTGGTCGTTAGGTGTTGAAGCGCAGTTTTACCTGTTGTTTCCTGTCATTGTCTCTGTATTGTGGCGATTTTGGTCTTCCTTGAAATTACTGACCTTAATCCTCTTTCTACTATTTTTCGCTTCGTTATCCTTGTCTATTTGGCGTTCACAATCCGATGCGACGATGGCTTTTTATCTGTTACCAATGCGGCTGTGGGAGTTGTTGGCGGGCGGATTGGTTTTTCTGGTTGCAAAACAGTTCGTCATATCTGTACGAGTGCAAGACGGGTTAGGTGTTTTTGGCTGGTTGCTCATCATTGGTTCATTATTTAAGATCGATTCCAGCATGGTTTGGCCCAGTTATTGGACAGTGATGCCTGTCTTAGGGGCGAGTTTGGTTATCTTTGCTTCTCAACAACATAGCTTTATGACGCGTCATCAGATTGTTCAATGGCTAGGAAAACGTTCTTATTCGTTGTATCTATGGCATTGGCCATGGGTTGTCGCCCTATACTTTACGCATAATCATGAGTCGTTTTTCTGGTTATCCGCTGGATTGTTCACTAGTGTTGCATTGGCAGTGTTAAGCTATCGCTGGATTGAGCTTCCCTCTCGTCGTTATTTATCTCAATGCAGTATTTTTAAGCAGTTTTTTTATATTGCGGGCATTGCTTTAATTGTCTTAGTTGCCAGCTTAGCCGTTAAAATTTATGATTTCAAAGATCGTGTTCCAGATGCCGTTGCCGTGGCTTCAAATGCGTCACAAAGTCGTCCTGTCGGCGGTTGTTTTGTTAATGATCGTGGTGTTGGTGAGGTAGGTTGTCTTATTTCTGGAGAAAAAGCAGGGGTTTTGTTGGCAGGAGATAGTCATTCGGAAGCGATTAGATCGGCATTAAACCACGTAGTCGAAACAACGATGCCAGAGCATGGTGTGCGATATTGGGGGCTTTCAGCTTGTCCTACAGTGAAGGATGCTTTGTTTACCAACGCAGTTAAACAGGATGTTTTGTCTTGTAAACGATTCAATCAGCACCTTGTTCAAACATTGTCAACTGAATATATGGGTATTCCGCTTGTTTTATTGAGTCGAACTGCCACTGCTATTCACGGATATAACGGGTTTGACGAGACACCAAAAGGACAGCCATTGATGTATTTCGATGCGACCACGTCTAATGGATCTTCATTTGCTCGTCAGTTTGCAGACAAACTGGTTGATACAGCATGTGAGCTGGCTAAAAATAGACCCGTTTATCTCATGCGTCCCATTCCCGAGATGGTTTTTGACGTACCAAAAACACTCAGTCGAAACCGCTTGTTGGGACTAGGCGATGCAGATATTAAGATACCTCGGGTCGATTATGAACAGCGGCAACGTTTTATATGGGATGCTCAGGATAGAGCTGCAGCAGCTTGTCATGTTCACATTTTAGATCCGTTGCCTTATTTATGTGATGATCAATTCTGCTATGGATCTTATCAAGGTATAGCGCTTTATTATGATGACGAGCATTTGAGTGAGTATGGCAGTCAGCGACTATTACCGCTATTCAGACAGATTCAGATGAAAACAGAAGAACAGGACAGTAGATAAGCTCGCCTCAGCGAGCAAGCATTAAAAAAATCTTTGTTGTTGGTATCATGCTATATTTGGTTTATCACCATGTTAAAATAACCAATTAATTTAATTAAGCAGAACTCATAATGCCCCTACTCATGCTACAAGAAGCCCACCTTGCTTTTGGTGATCGTCCGTTACTCGATGCGGTTAATCTCAGTCTCGAAAATGGTGACCGTCTGGGTGTGATCGGACGCAATGGTGCGGGTAAATCAAGCATGCTAAAGGTGCTAGCGGGCACGCAAGTGCTTGATAGTGGGCAGCGTATCGTACAAAAAGATGTGCAGATGGTTTATGTGCCACAAGAAAGCGTATTTGACGAAGGGCAAACCATTCGTAGCGTGTTGACCGCTGGTGTTAGCGAGGTGGCTGCCTTGGTTGAGCGTTATTATGCAGTGTCGCACGACCTTGCCGAAGACTATGAAAATGAGTCTTTAATGGATGAGATGCAGCACTTACAACATCAAATCGACTTGCGCGATGGTTGGCGAGTCGATGCCTCTATTGACGAGGCCATTATGGGGTTCGGCTTGTCGGGCGATATTCCTGTAGTAGATTTGTCTGGTGGTTGGAAAAAACGCCTTGCCATTGCTCAGGCGCTCATTGCTAAACCCGATGTGCTGTTGCTCGATGAGCCAACCAACCACCTTGATGTTGCGGGTATTGAAGTGTTGGAGCAAACGCTTAAAAGCTTTGCGGGTGCGGTTATTTTAATCAGTCATGATCGACGCTTTTTAGATAATACCGTTAATGGTTTGTTGGAACTAGATCGCGGTGTCTTGCGTCGTTATCCTGGCAGTTTTACGGTATATCAAGAGCGAAAAGCGGCAGAACTCGCATCGGAAGAGGTTAGTAATGCTTTGTTTGATAAGTTTCTCGCAGCCGAAGAAGTGTGGGTGCGTCAGGGCATTAAAGCACGTCGGGTTCGTAACGAGGGACGTGTGCGCCAGTTAGAACAATTACGTGTTGAACGTGCCGAGCGCCGTAAGCGTCAAGGTATGGCAAAGCTGAATGTCGATGTGGGGAAAAAGTCAGGTGCATTGGTTGCCGAATTAGAAAATGTGAGTCTTAGCTTTGACGGTTGGACAATTTTTAAAGATGTCTCGACGCTGATTCAGCGTGGCGATAAAGTTGGTTTGATTGGTCCTAATGGTGTCGGTAAAACGACGTTTATTAAGTTGCTTCTTGGCGAACTTCAGCCTAATAGTGGCACGGTTAAACAGGGAACAAAACTTGACGTTGCCTATCTCGATCAGCAGCGTGCTGTACTGAACGATGATGACATGTTGATCGACGCGGTGCGAGAGGGTAGTGATTTTATCGAGATTGGCGGTCAGAAAAAGCATATTCTGGGTTATTTAGAAGACTTCTTGTTCCCACCCCATCGTGCGCGCGTTAAGGTGGGCAGTTTGTCGGGTGGTGAGCGTGCACGTTTGTTGCTCGCTAAGTTATTTACTAAGCCTGCAAACTTGCTGATTCTCGATGAGCCAACGAATGATCTCGATTTAGAAACATTGGAACTGTTAGAAGAACTGATTCAGAGCTATTCGGGTACGGTGTTGTTGGTCAGTCATGACCGTACCTTTGTCGATAACGTGGTGACGCAAAGTTTGGCATTTGTCGGTGATGGGCGTGTCATTGAAGTAGCAGGTGGTTACGAAGATTGGGCGATGATTAAACATCAGTACGTGCCAGAACCACAAACAGCAGCCGAAGCGTTAAAGTCTGTTAAAGCAGTTGATAGTGTGCCACTGGGTGTTTCGCAACAGCCAATTAAGAAAGCAAAACTATCCTATAAAGAACAAAAAGAGTTAGATGCTTTGCCAGAAATCATTGCTGCATTAGAGTCGGAGCAAGCAGATTTGGGCGAGAAATTGTCTGACCCCTCTATTTTTTCCGATGCGGCACAAGTCAAAAGCATTCAACAGCGGTTACAAGTTGTTGAGCATGAAATTGACGCAGGTATGGCGCGTTGGGCAGCGCTAGAGGACAAATAGGATGAAAGAAACCAAACATGCTTCTGAGCCTAAATCCACATTAATCGCTCAAGTATTGGCATTATTTGAGCCAATCGGTTACGACTTGATTGAGCAATGGGAAGATGCGCGTTCGATTAATTTGACTCTGCATCGAAAAGCGAAGCATATTTGGGTGCGTGTTCGCAAGAAAGATGAAAAGGTAAGCGCAGAACAGCTCGATAAGTTTCTATTAGCAATAGAGCAACAAGAAGATCGTGCATTATCGGGCTGTTTTGTGTCGTTGGCAGGTTTCACAAAGGCAGCTTTAACACAGGTTCAGCGTGATGCGTCCGAACGGCTCATGCTGCTTTCTCATCATAAAGGTAAACTCGAATCAGTTTACCCATATCAGCAACAGCCAAGCAGCGTGGAAAAGCCCAAACAGCGTCCGCTTTATATTGGTGTGTTTACCGCAAAAGGCGGCGTGGGTAAAACGACGATTGCAGGACATCTGGCAGGTGCCTTTGCCCTGATGGGAGAGTCGGTTGTGTTGCTTGATTGCGATCCTGATAAAAACTTACGCAAACTCTTTAGCCAAGACGGACAAGCGAGCGACGCACAGCCAACCATGTTGGTTCCTGCTGTCAATCGTCATGAGGCGGGTGCGCTGATTAGGGTGTTAGATCCTGAGCAGTGGCGAGAAAGTAAGTTTCCTGAAGTGGGTATTGTGATTGTTGATTGTTCGCCCGTGATGTCGGAAAACTCAGCAAAGTTGGTTAAGCGTTTTGATATCTGTGTCATGCCAACAACCTTAAATCCATTAGGCATTGCCAAACATGCCGATGTGATGACGCGAACCTTTGCCCATATTCGCGCATTAAATCAAACCGCCCAGCTTATGGCAGTCATTAACAATTACGATGCCAGTAAAGATGCACAAAAGCGTAATGATGTGTTGTTAGCTTATTTGCAATCGTCCTTGGCAGACTACTTTAAAACAGACCACAATGCGCAACTTATTCCACCTGATAAAGCAAAAATTCGTCACAGTAATGCATTGCAATACTGGGGATATCATATTATCGAAAAGTCCGCACCACAATTGGCGTTTAAAGAAACAGCAGGACGTAGCTATCCACGCAGTGATTTTTTGCAGTTGGCCGACTATTTAGAAGCACACGTCACTTTAATGCCGATGATATCGGCTGCTGAAGTCTGACGTTGGATTTGTTTTGTTGTAAAAAAGCAACAAACTTGATACAATATCAAAGTTATTGAAACATTTGTTTATAAATTAAGGAATTTTATTATGCGTAAGCTTGTATTATTAGCAGCTTTAACTGCTGTTGTGTCTACTGCTCAAGCGGCACCACGTGAAGCTTTTTGGTCTGATAGCAATGGTGTTGTGGTAAAAGACGGTCAAGGAAACTGCCTTCGCACGCCTTTCTGGACTGATGCTGATGGTGTTTGTCCTTCTGCGCCTAAAGCAGCACCTGCGCCTACACCCGTTGCAGCAATGGCAGCGCCTGCAAAAGCAGCACCTATTTCTGTTCCTGTTGTTACGAAACGTACATTTAATGCAGGCGCGATGTTTGCATTCGATAGCGCTAAATTGACGCCTGCTGCTGAACAAGACATGGCTAAGATGGCTGCTGAAGCAAAAAGCTTGAAGACATTGAATTTAGTGATGGTTGAAGGTCATACAGACAATATTGGTACTGCTGCTTACAACCAACAGTTGTCAATCAAGCGTGCTATGTCTGTTCGTGAGTCATTGATCAAGAACGGCGTTCCTGCTAACCTAATCGAAGCAAAAGGCTATGGCTTTGATAAGCCTGTTGCGAGCAACAAATCGAAAGATGGTCGTGCACAGAACCGTCGTGTAGAAATCACCATCAACGGCGCAAACTAAGCCTCGTTGATACTTAAAAGCCCTGCCATCGTGCAGGGCTTTTTTGTTTGTAGCGATTAATATGCTTCAGGCTTTCGTTAGCCACTTGCCCAAATCCAGCAAATCGGTGAAAATACCAGTATTGTGTCTATTGCTAGGCGCACAAGATTTATTTTTCAAACTTTTGAGGACTCGTTTATGTCTAACCGTCGTGAACTCGCTAATGCCATTCGTGCGCTCAGTATGGATGCCGTGCAAAAAGCTAAATCAGGTCATCCAGGTGCACCTATGGGCATGGCGGATATCGCCGAGGTTCTGTGGAATAGCCACATGAAATTCAACCCTAAGAATGCTAAATGGACTGATCGTGATCGCTTCGTGCTGTCTAACGGTCATGGCTCAATGTTAATGTATTCTTTGTTACATCTTTCAGGCTTCAATCTGAGCATTGACGACATCAAGAATTTTCGTCAGTTTCACTCGAAGACAGCTGGTCACCCCGAGTACGGTTATGCTGATGGCATCGAAACAACGACTGGCCCACTAGGTCAGGGTATTACCAACGCTGTTGGTATGGCAATTGCAGAGCGCACTTTGGCAGCACAGTTTAACCGTCCAGGACACGCTATTGTGAATCACAATACATATGTTTTCATGGGTGATGGTTGCTTGATGGAAGGTTTGTCGCACGAGTCTTGTGCCATGGCAGGTGCTTTAGGATTGGGTAAGTTAACGGCTTTTTGGGACGATAATGATATTTCGATCGATGGACACATCGGTGAGTGGATGGAGCAAGATGTTCCAGGTCGTTTCGAATCTTACGGTTGGCACGTGATTCGTGGTGTTGATGGTCATAATGCTGCAGCGATTGATGCAGCGATCCACGAAGCGAAATCAATATCTGACAAACCAACATTGATTTGTACACGCACAACCATTGGTTTCGGTTCGCCAAACCTATGCGGTACACACGATTGCCACGGTGCCCCACTAGGTGATGCTGAAATTGCGTTAACACGTGAAAACCTAGGCTGGCACCATGAGCCGTTTGTTATCCCACAAAACGTCTATGACGGTTGGGATCATACAGCGAAGGGCGCTGAAGAAGAAGCAGCGTGGAACGAATTGTTCGCTTCTTACGAGCAAAACTATCCTGATTTAGCCAAAGAGTTTAACCGTCGTATGGCGGGTGAGTTGCCAGCGAACTTTGAAGTGGAAATGGATAAGTTCATCGCTAAAACACAAGCTGATATGCCGAACATTGCGTCGCGTAAAGCATCACAAAATGCCATCGAAGCCATGGGTCCATTATTGCCAGAGTTGTTTGGTGGTTCAGCTGACTTAACAGGTTCTAACCTAACGAACTGGTCTGGAACGGTTAAAGTGAACAAGAATAATGCCAATGGTAATTACATTTCTTGGGGCGTACGTGAATTTGGTATGGCGCATATGATGAACGGTATGGTTCTTCATGGTGGCTTTAAGGTTTATGGCGCAACCTTCCTCATGTTCATGGAGTTCATGCGTAATGCCTTGCGTATGTCAGCGTTAATGAAAATTGGCACTATCTATGTTTACACGCATGACTCAATCGGTCTGGGTGAAGACGGTCCTACACATCAGCCTGTTGAGCAAATTGCAACCATGCGTGCGATTCCTAACTTCCAAACATGGCGTGCGGGTGATGCGATTGAATCGGCTGTTTCTTGGAAAGTGGCAGTTATGCGCTCGAGTGCACCAACCGCTTTGATTTTCTCTCGTCAGAATCTTACGCCAATGGCAAGAACGGAAGAGCAGGTTAAGAACATCGAGAAGGGTGGCTACATCCTGCGCGACACCAATGGCGAGCCTGATGTTATTTTGATTGCAACAGGATCAGAAGTGCAGTTAGCGATGAAAGCAGCTGAACAGTTAGCCATTGATGATATTCAGGCACGTGTTGTCTCTATGCCGTGTGCCGAAATGTTCTCTGCTCAGTCAGAAGAATACCGTGAAAGCGTATTGCCTTCTTACATTCGTGAGCGCGT
>DZAT01000024.1 GCA_022736205.1 Thiomicrospira cyclica | reverse complement strand
GCCCAACCATTTGCCGCATCAATCGCTAACAAAATACCATCTTTAGAATAGAATCCTGAGAAAGCTGGGAAACCGATCAACGCTAAAGAGCCCACTAATAACGCACCGTAAGTTATTGGCATCTTCTTCGCCAAGCCACCCATATTACGAATATCTTGATCATGATGCATCGCAATGATGACCGAACCCGCAGCAAGGAATAGCAACGCTTTAAAGAAAGCATGCGTTAACACATGGAACATACCCGCCGCATAAGCAGATACACCCAATGCCGCAACCATATAACCTAACTGAGATAGTGTTGAGTAAGCAACGACGCGCTTAATATCATTCTGAACAATACCCAACAAACCCATCAACAAGCCCGTAAAGGCACCCGTTAACAGGATAAAGGTCAAAGTTCCTTCAGCCAACTCGTATGCTGGAGACAAACGCGCCACCATAAAGATACCCGCAGTCACCATGGTTGCCGCATGGATCAAGGCAGAGATCGGCGTAGGACCTTCCATCGATTCAGGTAGCCAGACGTGCAACGGCATCTGTGCCGATTTACCCATCGCTCCGACAAACAACAACATCGTTAACAAAGTCAACATATGTACTTGAGAGTCACCGAATGCCATAACGGTATCTTTTTGAGCTGCCAAACCATTAAAGAATTCGACATAGTCTAGTGTACCAAAATAGCCTAATACTAAGGCAATACCAAGCAAGAAACCAAAGTCACCAACACGGTTCACCAAGAAAGCCTTTAAACTCGCCTGATTCGCTGATTCGCGCTTAAAGTAGAAGCCAATCAACAAATAGGACACCAAACCAACCGCTTCCCAACCAAAGAACAACTGTAAGAAGTTATTCGCCATTACCAATGACAGCATTGAGAAAGTAAATAAGGAGATATAGCTAAAGAAACGCTCGTAGCCTTCTTCATGATCCATATAACCGATGGTATAAACGTGAACCATCAAGGAAACGAAGGTAACCACTAGCATCATGGTTGCCGTCAGGCGATCAACCATAAAGCCCGCTTCAAAGCGAATACCGTCAGAGACCATCCATGTATAAATCGTAGCGTTATAGGCTTCTGCCGCATTGAACAGATACTGATAAAACACCCATGCTGCTAACACGGTCGAAATCGCAACAGACGTAATCGTCACACGATGCGCACCAGAGCGACCAATTTTATGACCAAATACACCGGCAATAAACGCACCAACTAATGGCGAGAGTAAAATGGTGAGAAAAATATTATGCATCGACATCTACTTAACCCTTCATCTCACTTAAATCATCCACATTGATACTGTGCTTGTTACGGAACAACAAAACCAACAACGCCAGCCCAATCGCCGCTTCAGCAGCAGCAACGGTTAGAATGAAAAATACAAATACTTGTCCATGCATATTGCCTTGATAACTCGAAAAGGCAATAAAATTGGTATTCACCGCCAAGAGCATCAATTCAATGCTCATCAAAATAATAATGAGGTTCTTACGATTTAAGAAAATGCCTGCCAAACTTAAGACAAACAGCACTGCACCAAAAACCAATACATCAGATAATTGCAACAGATCACTCATCACCTGACTCCTTCTCTTTCGCTTCTTTCACCGCAACCACCGCTGGCATCTTCACCATCGTTAGTCGGTCACTTGCTTGCACACGAACTTGCGCACCGATATCTTGATACAGTGCCTCATGACGATTACGACGACGCAAGGTTAATACAATTGCAGCAACAATGGCTAACAACAACAATACCGCAGCCAACTCAAAAGCATAAAGATATTCGGTAAACAATAACTGACCCAGCATCTTGGTATTACTATCGCCAGCGGCTAAAGCAATCGGCGATGGGAAGTGCTCTAAACCAAAAAACTGAGGATTAAGCACTAGCGACATTTCTGCCAAAACCACGACACCAACCGCCACGCCTAATGGTAAATAACGGGTAAACCCTTCGCGCAGTGGCGTGAGGTTAATGTCCAACATCATAATGACAAACAAAAATAACACCATGACAGCACCGACATAAACCAAAATCAGCACAATGCCCAAAAACTCGGCTTGCATCAGTAACCAAATACCTGCCGTTGACACAAATGCCAACACCAAGAAGAGCGCTGCACGCACAGGATTGCGCGAGCCAATCACCCCTAAAGATGCCAACACTGCCGTGGCAGCGAAGACATAAAACAATAACTTTTCAATACCCATAATCACGTATGCCCTTCGTTTATCGGTACTTAGCATCTGCAGCACGATCAGCTGCAATCTGCGTTTCCATTTTGTCGCCAAATGCCAGTAACATATCTTTGCTCATTACATGAATGTCACCTGGTTCAAAGGTGTATTCAAACGTCCGTGTTTCGACAATTGCGTCAACAGGACAAGCTTCTTCACAAAAACCACAATAAATACACTTAAACAAATCAATATCATAAACCGTCGTACGACGAGAACCGTCATCACGCGCTTCCGACTCGATGGTAATCGCGTTGGCAGGACAAACCGCTTCGCACAATTTACAGGCGATACAACGCTCTTCACCATTGTCATAACGACGCAAGGCATGCTTACCACGGAAACGTGGCGACATCGGTGTTTTTTCTTCGGGATAAAGAACGGTAATTTTTGGCTTAAAGAAATACTTTAAGGTCAATGCCATTCCTTGGAACAACTCCCACAGCGTCCATGTCTTTAGCTGAAACTTAAGCGCTTTAATCATGCTATGCCTCCATGAACAAACCAAGGCGCAACTTTAAAGTATGCCATAGAACCCACTACAAACACCCATAGAATCGTTAACGGAATCAGTATTTTCCAACCCAAACGCATGATCTGGTCGTAACGGTAACGTGGAAAAGTTGCACGGAACCATAAGAATACAAATAACAAAATGAATACTTTTAATGCCAACCAAGCCAAACCTGGTACAAAACTAAATAGCGTTTCTAATCCAGGAATGCCTTCAAATGGCGATAACCAACCACCCATAAACATAATGGCGGTTAAGAAAGAAATTAAAATCATCATCGCGTATTCTGCTAAGAAGAACACAGCGAAGGTCATACCCGAGTAATCAACGTGGAAACCCGCCACAATCTCAGACTCACCTTCGGCAACGTCGAATGGTGCACGATTGGTTTCGGCTACGCCAGAGATGAAATAAACGACAAACATCGGCAATAAGGGAATCCAGTACCAAGATAGCATACCGCCTTGCTGACCCATGACAATATCTGTCAAGTTCATACTGCCCGCTGTCATAATGACCGTGACGAGCGCAAAACCCATCGCAATTTCGTAGGATACTTTTTGTGCCGACGAACGCAGCGCACCCAAGAAAGCATACTTAGAGTTAGAAGCCCAACCCGCAATGACGATACCGTAAACACCAATCGATGAAATAGCCAGAATGTAGAGCAACCCCGCATTAATATCGGCAATCACCATACCATCATCAAAAGGAACGACAGCCCACACGGCGATCGCTGGCGCAATGGCTAATACTGGCGCAATCAAAAACAAGTAAACATTCGATTGAGAAGGAATAATCACTTCCTTCATAACCAACTTTAACGCATCCGCAATCGGTTGTAACAACCCTGCGTAACCGACACGATTTGGTCCTAAACGCACTTGCATGTAACCAATGACTTTACGTTCTGCATAGGTTAAATAAGCAACCGCAAGCAACAAAGGAACAATCACCATCATAGCTTGCACAAGGATAACCAATACCGTTGCGACATCTGCATGTACCCACTGCGCTAAAAGGGTTTGTAAACGATCAAACATCCAATACTCCTAGGCAGTTAGCGTTAAATAATCGGATGGTAATGCAGAGAGCAACACCATCGGTGCGACAACACTGCCCTGAGCCACTTTCGCATCAACGACAAACGGCACGCGGATCGAACCCTCAATCGTTGCAACAGCAACATCCCTCTGACCTACAAACGAAGCGGCATCTTGAGGATTGACACGCAAGACAGCCGCACCCGCATGTTCATGAGCCTGTAACGGCAACGACTGACGCACCAACACATCCGTTGCATACATCGGCATACTGGCAATACGTGCTAACCCATTGCCAGTCATTGTTACTGTTTTGACCAACGCCATATCGGCTAAACTAATCGCTTTTGCTATTTGAGCAGCTGCTTTTGCCTCAGCCGTGACTTGGTCTAACGAAGTAAACTCAAAACCGTTCACATTCATTAAATTACCTAACACACGCAATACCTTCCAACCTGGCTTTGCATCACCTTGAAGTGATAAAGATACAGGCGCAAACTGCCATGTCGCATTCGCATTAACGTATGTACCCGCCATTTCCGCAAAAGCGCCAATGGGCAATAACCAATCGGATACCTCACGCAATGCTGGCGTGTCAAATGCACTAACAGAGATCACGCGACCCGATAAGTGTTGTGCTTGCGCTAACAACGCATCTTGCGGCTCAACACCCCATAAAATCCAATTCTTCATGCCTTGCGTCAGCATTTGTGCAGCATTCATACCAACGGTTGCTGGCTCAGCGCCAACTAATGCCGCCCCTAAACTATTGCCTGCCTCAGGTAACCAAGCCAGTGTTGCACCCGACAATTTAGCAACCAAGGCAGCCAACTGGGTTAAACGCGCAAACGCAGGATGAGACTGAGCAATCTGACCTAACAGAATGATTTTATGTCCCTCTACCGACAACAAGCCTGCCATTTTTTGTGCCATTTCGTCAGCAGTAACACCCGATACTAAACCTTGTTCTTCAGCTGACAACAGCTTATCACCCGCCAAGGCAACAGCTAAACGAGCAACACTGTTAACCATCTCAGGCATTGAAACGATAGATTTAGCTGCCAAACGGTAGTTGAAATCAAAATCAACAGGATTAATCGCCATCACTTTGCCACGACCTTGCGTTGCTTTGCGTAAGCGAAGATTGAGCAAGGGCTGTTCGTGACGCAAGTAAGAACCGATCAATAACGCTGCCTTAACCGTTTCAACTTGCTCAATCGGCATTGGCAAATAAGGCATGACACCAGCAACATCCAAGCTAAAATCTTGCTGATGTAAGCGGTGGTCTATGTTGTGACAGCCTTTCGCTTTCAACAACTTCTGTAATAAATACAATTCTTCAATGGTTGCAGTTGGGCTAACCAAAGCACCAACGGCATTTTTATCGCTATCTAGCTGACCTGTTAACAACGCAGACACTTCTGTTAGCGCCTCTTCCCAACCAATAGACTGCCACACACCGTCAATTTTACGCATCGGCTGTGTTAAGCGATTCTGGCTTAGGCCCGCGTAAGAAAAACGGTCACGATCCGATAACCACGTTTCGTTAACGCTTTCATTTTCGCGCGGTACGACGCGCTTCACATCGCCCTGTTTATGATGCACGTAAACGTGTGAACCCAAACCATCATGAATCGCAATAGATGGCGTTGCCGATAATTCCCAAGCACGTGCTGTATAACGATAAGGCTTAGAAGTTAGAGACCCTACAGGACAGAGATCAATCACATTACCTGATAACTCTGAAACCATCGCCTTAGCAACGTAAGTACCGATTTCCATATGTTCGCCACGACCTGTCGCGCCTAGCTCCATAATACCAGCAACTTCCTGCCCGAAACGAACACAGCGCGTACAGTGAATACAGCGTGTCATGTCCGTTTGAACTAGTGAGCCAATATCACGATCGCCAACAATACGTTTGCCTTCATTAAAACGGCTGATGTCTTGACCATAAAGCATCGACACATCTTGCAATTCACACTCGCCACCTTGGTCACAAATCGGACAATCTAAGGGGTGATTAATCAGCAAGAATTCCATCACTGCTTTCTGCGCTGCTAACGCCTTGGGTGACTTGGTGAACACCTTCATACCATCAGTAATCGGTGTCGCGCAAGCAGGCAGCGCTTTAGGTGCGCCTGTCACTTCGACAAGGCACATACGACAGTTCGCCGCCACCGACAACTTCTTGTGATAACAAAAACGCGGAATTGCAATACCCGCATCATCGGCAACATCAATCAGCATCAAGCCTTCACGCGCTCGAATACTCTGACCGTTAATTTCAATTTTTACCATTCTATCGCATCACTCTTTGTTAGCACTAGCGCTTACATGCGGTCATAAACACTGCAGCCGTGCTCGATATAATGCTCGAACTCATGACCGAAATGCTTCATAAAACTGGTGACAGGAATTGCCGCAGCATCTCCTAAGCCACAAATCACCTTACCCGTAATGCGTCCACCGACATCACGCAGTAAAGTTAAATCTTCTGGACGCCCCTTACCTTCACGAATACGCTTCACGACACGGTGCATCCACCCTGTACCTTCACGACAAGGCGTACATTGACCGCATGACTCTTCGTAATAGAAGTAGCTTAAACGTTCAAGCACCTTAACCATGTCAGTGGTTTCGTCCATGATAATGACCGAACCTGCGCCGAGATAAGACCCTGCTTTCGCAATACCATCATAATCCATATCCATGCCCATTGCTTTTTCGGCTGGCAGAACAGGCGTAGAAGAACCACCAGGAATAACCGCTTTTAACTTGCGACCTTTCCACACACCGCCCGCATTTTCAAGCAACGTTTTAAATGGCGTTCCTAAACGCACTTCTTGATTACCAGGCTTATCAACATGACCAGAAACTGAGAACAGCTTTGTACCACCATTATTTGGTTTGCCTAACTCCAAGAACCATTTTCCGCCTTTCGCCAAAATCATGGGAATAGAAGCCAAAGTTTCTGTGTTGTTGATGGTTGTTGGACGACCATAAAGTCCAAAGCTCGCAGGAAATGGTGGCTTAAAACGTGGCATGCCTTTTTTGCCTTCAATCGACTCGATCAATGCTGTTTCTTCGCCACAAATATAAGCGCCCGAGCCTGCATGAACAAACAAGTCAAAATCAAAACCAGAGCCAAGAATATCATTGCCTAAAAAACCTGCAGCGCGCGCTTCTTCGACCGCACCTAAGTAGCGATTAATCGGCTCAATAAATTCGCCTCGGATATAATTGTAACCACGGCTCGCACCAATAACATACGCGGCAATACACATACCTTCAATGAGCTGATGCGGGTTATAACGCAAAATATCACGGTCTTTACAGGTACCAGGCTCACCTTCGTCTGAGTTGCACAGCAAGAACTTTTGCCCAGGTGCACGACGATTCATAAAGCTCCACTTCAAGCCCGTTGGAAACCCTGCACCACCGCGTCCCCGTAAAGCAGAAATTTTAACTTGATCAATGATTTCTTCTGGTGGAATCTCACCCGCTAATACTTTTTTCCAAACCTCATAACCACCATTGTCAACGTAGGTCTTCAACGTCCACGGCTCTGCCAAATGCAAAGTACGAAAGCAATTTTCATTCATCATAGCTGATTACTCCAATGCTGCCAAAATAGCATCAATTTTATCGGCTGTTAAATGTTCATGATACTCATCACCAATATGGAACATTGGCGCACCGACACAAGCACCCAGACACTCGACTTCTTTAATCGAAAACTTGCCGTCTGGCGTAATTTCACCAAAATCACTCACACCCAATCGCTTCTTTAGGTGATCCACAACGTCATCAGAACCACGCAACATGCACGAGATATTCGTACAAACACAAATCTTATGCTTACCAACAGGCTGATGCTCGTACATAGAGTAAAAGGTAGCAACTTCGTAAACTTCGATTGGCGTAATATCCAAATAATCAGCGAGTTCATCCATTAAATCTTGCGTTAAAAAACCAGCATTGGCATTTTGTAACACCGTTAACGCAGGCAT
The DNA here is from genome assembly GCA_022736205.1 of Thiomicrospira cyclica. Classification (GTDB taxonomy): domain Bacteria; phylum Pseudomonadota; class Gammaproteobacteria; order Thiomicrospirales; family Thiomicrospiraceae. The sequence continues at coordinate 20,019 of DZAT01000024.1, read as the reverse complement.
TACGGCTGACTTTTGTTTGCCTTCAGGATATTGCGCAATACAGTGATCGACATCAGCTTTAACTTGTCCTTGAATCATATTCATTAGCGATCTACCTCTCCAAATACGATATCTTGCGTACCAATAATAGCAACCACATCAGCAATCATATGACCGCGTGACATTTCATCCAGCGCAGCCAAATGGGCAAAGCCAGGGGCGCGAATTTTTAAGCGATAAGGCTTATTTGCGCCATCAGAAATCATATACACACCTAACTCACCCTTAGGATGTTCCACCGCAGCATATGCCTCGCCTGCTGGCAAACAGTAACCTTCGGTAAATAACTTAAAGTGGTGAATCAATGCTTCCATACTTTCTTTCATGTCAGCACGTTTAGGGGCAGCTACTTTTAGGTTGCTGGTAATAACCTCACCTGGATTTGCTTTCAACCAGTCGATACATTGACGAATAATCTTATTCGATTCTCGCATTTCTGCCACACGAACCAAATAGCGATCGTAACAATCGCCTGTCTTACCGATAGGAATATCGAAGTCCATACGATCGTAAACTTCATAAGGCTGCGTTTTACGCAAGTCCCACGCAATACCCGAACCGCGCAACATTGGACCTGTAAAGCCTAATTGCAGCGCGCGCTCTGGTGATACAACACCAATATCAACCGTACGCTGTTTCCAAATACGATTATCAGTTAATAAAGTTTCATATTCATCAATGTAGGCGGGAAAGCGGTCGGTAAACGCTGTTAAAAAATCCAACATACTGCCATGGCGCGTTTCATTTAAGCGATCAACATCTTTTTTGCTGCGAAATGGCGAATATTCATATTTAGGCATAGTATCGGGCAAATCACGATAAACACCACCTGGACGATAATAGGTCGCATGCATACGCGCACCAGAAACCGCTTCGTAACAATCCATCAAATCTTCACGTTCGCGGAATGCGTACAAGAACACCGTCATTGCACCGATGTCCAGCGCATGCGCGCCTAACCATAACAAATGGTTCAGCACACGGGTAATTTCATCGAACATCACACGAATATACTGCGCACGCTCAGGCACTTCTAAGCCCATCAGCTTCTCGATGGTCATCACGTAAGCATGCTCATTGACCATCATTGACACATAATCAAGACGATCCATGTAGCCAATTGACTGATTGTATGGCTTATATTCAGCTAGTTTTTCGGTACCACGGTGCAACAAGCCGATATGCGGATCGGCACGAACAATGGTTTCACCATCTAGCTCTAGCACCAAACGCAAAACACCGTGCGCTGACGGGTGTTGCGGACCGAAATTGAGTGTGTAATTACGAATCTCGCTCATTATGCAGCCCCTAAATACTCGGTAGGTCGAATGACACGCGGTGTATTAACCCTGTTTTTGATGCTAACAGGCTCATAAATAACACGATTTTGTTCGGGATCATAGCGCATTTCAACTTGACCTTCGAGTGGAAAATCTTTGCGCAGTGGATGACCAACAAAACCATAGTCGGTTAATAATCGACGTAAATCAGGATGACCGTTGAATGCGATACCAAACAAATCAAATGCTTCACGCTCAAACCAGTTAACCGATGCCCACACATCACAAACGCTGTCAACAATCGGAAAGCCATTGTCTTCGCAAAACACTTTAACGCGTAAACGTTGATTATGAGCCACAGACAGCAGATGCGTTACGACAGCAAAGCGGGATTCAGCAGTTTCAACCACGGTAGCTGGTGTTTCGAAGTCGAAAACGCCACGACTGAAACCTTTATCAGCAGATGCATCTGTTTGCCAGTTAACCTGACCAAATGCAGAATAATCTACACCACACAAATCCATTAACTGTTCGAACGCCAAGGTATCTCGCAAATAAAGCGCAACAGCATGCCATTCAGAAGCATGCACACGAATGGTTAACTCTTCAACATCAGAAACAGCGCCCTGAACCTGAGGCCAAGCCTGCTGTATGATTTCTAATAAGTGAGAAAGGGAACGCATAATGTTATTTTCCTAACTTAGCGCGCAATGGTATTGGTGCGCTTAATTTTATTCTGCAGCTGAATAATACCGTACAGTAACGCTTCTGCTGTTGGCGGACAACCAGGCACATAAACATCAACAGGAACAATGCGATCACAACCACGCACAACCGCATACGAGTAGTGATAATAACCACCACCATTTGCACACGAACCCATTGAGATCACCCAGCGAGGCTCTGCCATCTGGTCATAAACTTTACGTAACGCTGGCGCCATCTTGTTAACCAGTGTGCCTGCAACAATCATCACATCTGACTGACGTGGACTTGGGCGAAAAATCACACCAAAACGATCCAAGTCATACCGCGATGCACCCGCATGCATCATTTCCACAGCACAACACGCGAGACCGAACGTCATCGGCCACAAAGAACCCGTACGCGCCCAATTAATGAGCTTATCAGCAGAAGTGGTAACGAACCCTTCTTGCAGAACGCCTTCTATTCCCATTCTAAGGCTCCCTTCTTCCACTCGTAGATAAAACCAACGACTAAAATAAACAAGAACATCGCCATCGCTAAAAAGCCAGCCAGACCAATGGTGTCAAGCACAACAGCCCATGGGAATAGGAAAGCGATTTCTAAATCGAAAATAATAAATAAAATGGCGACCAAATAGAAGCGCACGTCGAATTTCATACGTGAATCTTCAAAGGCTTCAAAGCCACATTCGTAGGGAGATAACTTTTCGCTGTCGGGACGATTGGGTGCTAACAGCCAACCAGCTGCAATAGGACCAACACCAAAACCGATACCCATCAGGATAAAAACCAGAACTGGCAGGTAATTTTCTAACATTCCGAAACCTCCGTAATAACAACTAACTCAATAACGCTCATTTATTATGGTACCGACGACTGGACTCGAACCAGCACAGCTTGCGCCACTACCACCTCAAGGTAGCGTGTCTACCAATTCCACCACGTCGGCAAAAAAGCGTTTTTCTCGTTATTTCCCAGTTTGAAGGGGTACATCTGCGGGTTGCATCGCACCACTTTTTGCTGGGCTGTCTGTTATCACGACATGATCAGGAGTACTTATCACGCTGTTACTTTCAGACTGCTTTGTAGACAAATAAGCCAAGGTTAGGCTTGTCACAAAGAAGAACGTCGCTATTATAGCAGTAGTTCGGGATAAAAATGAAGCAGAACCGCGTGAACCGAATACACTTTGTGACGAACCACCGCCAAAACTAGCGCCAGCATCAGCCCCTTTTCCTTGTTGAATCAACACCAAACCGATCAGTGTGAATGATAATAAAATATGAATAACTAAAACTGTTTGCATCATAAAATTAACCTATTATTTGGGCTGAGCACAAGCATAAATACGTGAAAAGTCGTCTGCATTTAGGGCAGCACCGCCGATTAAACCGCCATCAACATCAGGTTGAGAGAAAATTAATGCCGCATTATCTGGCTTGACACTACCGCCATATAAGATTTTCATCGAAGCCGCCATATTGATATCCAGTGCTGCCAAACGCGAACGAATAAATGCGTGAATCTCTTGCGCTTGCTCAGGAGAGGCTGTGCGCCCTGTCCCGATCGCCCACACTGGTTCATATGCAACAATTGACTGCTCCCAGCCATCAACACCAATGACGGCACTTACTGCGTCTAGTTGTGCAGCAATAACAGCTTCCGCTTGACCTGCTTCGCGCTGATCTAAGGTTTCGCCAACACAGATTAATGGTGTCAGCCCTGAGTCTAAAGCAACTTTTGTTTTTTGTGCGACAACATCATTGGTTTCACCATACAAGGCACGTCGCTCCGAATGACCGACAATGACATACTGACAGCCGATATCCGAAAGCATAAAGCCCGCAACTTCACCTGTATAAGCACCAGGCGCTGCAATTGATGCCAAGTTTTGTGCACCAATATGAATACCACTTTGCGTTGCCACCGCCACCGCCTGAGATAAATAAACCGCAGGTGGGCAAACCAGCAGCGTAACGCCTTCTTTAACAGCCACTTTCGTTGCGAGTGTTGTTACCATATCTGCAGTAAATGCCACGGAACCGTGCATTTTCCAATTACCAGCCACCATCATTTGACGCATTGTTGTCTCCCAATAAAACCCATCAAGTTTAACGTTGAACGCACCGCATTGCAAGCTGTTGCTTTTTTAACACGATTAACCACCGTAAACCTCAATCACTAAAGATTCTAGCTGCGTCACAATTTGTCTGACTTGAACGGCGTCTCGTCCTTCAACCATAATGCGAATCAATGGCTCGGTACCCGATAAGCGAATCAGTAAGCGACCATCTTTACCAAGCTGTGCTTCAGCTTCAGCAATGGCAGTAACAATTCGTCCATCATCTAGCGCTTTGATCTTTTTAGCTAGACGAACATTCACTAGCTCTTGTGGGTATCGAATAAAACCCTGTTTCAAGGCATTAAGACCAACCTTGCGTTTTACCAATACACTTAATACTTGCAAGGCTGAGACAATGCCGTCGCCAGTAGGAATTTTATCCAAACACAAAACATGACCCGATGGCTCCGCGCCATAGTTCAGCCCTTCAGAGATCAGCTTTTCCATGACATGACGATCGCCAACAGGCGTGCGATGGAAATCAATACCTTGTTTACGGCAATAGTTCTCTAGCCCCATATTACTCATGACGGTACCAACAACGCCTTTAACAGGTACATCTTGTCCGCTCATGATAATAAACAAAATATCATCGCCATCCAATACCGCACCCGTGTGATCGACTAAAATCAAACGGTCGCCGTCACCATCTAACGCAATACCCAAGTCTGCTTTTTCACGCAACACCGAACGTTGCAACGCAGCAGGGTCTGTTGCACCAACACCATCATTAATATTTAGACCGTTGGGCGTATTACCAATCACGATAACCTCTGCACCCAGTTCAGAAAAAACATGTGGCGCAACTTGATAGGTTGCGCCATTAGCACAGTCGACCACAATTTTAAGACCGTTTAAACGATATCCGTGTTCCATCGTGCTTTTACAAAACTCAATATAACGCCCTGCCGCGTCATTAATCCGTGAAACTTTACCGAGCAATTGAGAAGGAACACAAATCAACGGCTCATCCATCATCGCCTCAATGGCTTGTTCTAACTCGTCGTTGAGCTTGCGCCCTTCACCATTAAAAAACTTAATGCCATTATCGTAATAGGGATTATGAGACGCGCTAATCACAACACCAGAAACCGCACCAAAAGTCTTTGCAATGTAGGCAATTGCTGGGGTTGGCATGGGACCTAACAAACGCACATCAACGCCTGCGGCTGCAAAACCTGCTTCTAAAGCCGATTCAAATAAATAGCCCGAAATGCGCGTGTCTTTACCAATAATAACAGGCGCATTACTGACCTGTTTTAATACCATGCCTGCAGCCCAGCCCAACTTCATCGCCATTTCAGGTGACATACCTTCTGAACCCACACGACCTCGAATACCATCTGTACCAAAGTATCTTTTTTTTGCTTTTGTTGCCATGGTTTACCCCAAATCAGCGACTAAATTTAAACGCACCCAATGCGGATGCGACCACTAACGCGTCGCGCGTCTGCGCGACATCATGAACTCGTACAATCTTTGCACCTAGTCGAACCGCTTCAACAGCGGCTGCGACACTACCTGCCTGACGATCAACTGGATTTTCTCGCCCTGTTAATTCACCAATCATACGCTTGCGCGAAACCCCTGCCAAGACAGGAAAACCTAAGTCGACCAATGTTGGAATAGCGCGAAACAAATCAATATTGTGCGCTAAATGCTTGCCAAAGCCAAAACCTGGATCAAGTACAAGACGTAGCGGGTCAACATCCAACTCAGTCATTCTATTTTTTAAAAACTGCTGCACCTCTTGCACAACATCTTGATAGCTAGGCCGATGTTGCATTGACTGAGGATCTCCTTGAAGATGCATCACACACAAGGAAGCTTCGGGATAAGCACGAACAACCTCAGCGGCATCTGACACCGCAAAAGCGCGTACATCGTTAATCATCTCGACACCAATAGAAAGCGCTGCTCGCATCACTTCTGGCTTGCTGGTGTCAATCGAGATAGGCGCATCACTTAACTCGCGCAACGCCGTCAGAACAGGCATTAGTCGATCTAACTCTTCTTGCGCACCAACAGGCTGAGCACCTGGACGCGTTGATTCCGCACCTAAATCGAGGATGTGTGCGCCCTCTTCAATGAGTTGCTCTGCATGGCGTAGCGCATTGTCGCGCTGTAAAAAGCGACCACCATCCGAAAATGAATCGGGGGTGACATTGACCACCCCCATAATCCAGTAATTTTTTACATTCCAGTTAATCATAAAAAGACATCTCGAATGACGACACGCTCACACCTAACACAGGCAAAAGCCCATACAACAAAACAAGCAAATTCCCGCATTCGCGGGAACAGCAAAAACAACGCACGCCTATTACTTCGTTATGACTTAATGCCACTTTGGTTGTGCGTCAGGCGCATTCGAGCCAGAAGCGCTGCCTGCATCTAAAACAGCATCCACCGTCACATCTAACGACGGTGCTTGCGCTGGTGGTTCACCACCCGTTAAATCAACTGCAATTTCATCATTCCAACCTGCAGGGGCATCGGGAAAGCGACCTTCATTCATGATTTGTGCAATTTGCACATCATCAATCGTTTCATACAACATGAGCGCATCAGCCATAATGTGTAATTTATCGCTGTTTTCTTTCAGGATACGCTCGGCTCGTTGATAGTTTGTTTCAATAAAACGATGAATTTCATCATCAATTAATTTACCTGTTTCTGGCGATAGCGCCTTAGTACGAGACATACCACCACCCAAAAATGGATTACTGTTGTCTTCTTCTTCGTACATCTGCGGACCTAACTTATCCGACATACCCCACTTCATCACCATGCTACGTGCTAGAGAGGTTGCTCGCTCAATATCATTACTCGCGCCAGTGGTTACGGCATCGGCACCAAAAATCATTTCTTCAGCAATACGCCCACCATACAAACTAGAAAGCTGACTTTCTAAACGGCGCTTACTATAACTATAACGATCTTCTTCAGGTAAATACATAGTGACACCTAAAGCGCGACCGCGTGGAATAATACTCACCTTGTACACAGGATCGTGCTCTGGCACTAAATGGCCAATAATCGCATGTCCTGCTTCATGGTAAGCTGTTAAGCGCTTTTCGTCGTCTTTCATGACCATCGACTTACGCTCGACACCCATAATGATTTTGTCTTTCGCTTTTTCAAAGTCTTCGTGATTAACTTTTTCTTTGCCCATACGCGCTGCAAATAAAGCCGCTTCGTTCACCAAATTAGCTAAATCAGCACCAGAGAACCCTGGCGTACCACGCGCAATCGCACCTGGCTTAACGCCTTCTTCCATCGGCACTTTACGCATATGCACTTTAAGAATTTGCTCACGACCACGCACATCGGGCAAGCCAATGGTGACCTGACGGTCAAAGCGACCTGGACGCAACAAAGCAGGATCGAGTACGTCAGGGCGGTTGGTGGCTGCAATAACAATAATACCTTCATTGCCTTCAAAACCATCCATTTCAACCAGCATTTGGTTGAGCGTTTGTTCGCGCTCATCGTTACCGCCGCCCATGCCTGCACCACGCGAACGACCAACCGCATCAATCTCATCGATAAAGATAATGCAAGGCGCATGCGCTTTTGCCTGTTCAAACATGTCACGCACACGAGAAGCGCCGACGCCGACAAACATTTCAACAAAATCAGAACCTGAAATCGTGAAAAACGGTACTTTCGCTTCACCAGCAATCGCTTTTGCTAACAGCGTCTTACCAGTACCTGGCGGTCCTACCATTAGTACGCCACGTGGAATTTTACCGCCTAACTTACGATATTTTTCGGGATCACGTAAGAAGTCGACAACTTCATGAACCTCTTCTTTCGCTTCATCAGCGCCTGCAACATCTTCAAAGGTGACTTTGACTTGATCTTCAGACTGCATTCGCGCTTTGCTTTTGCCAAACGATAAAGGACCATTTTTACCGCCCAAGCCGCCTGCTGAGCGCATGAAAAAGATCCATACAGCAATCAATAACAGCATTGGAAACCAAGAAATAAACATCTGCATCAACACACCCTGCTTTTCGGGTGGTGGTGCTGTGATGACAACATTATGATTGAGCAAGTCGCCAACAAGACCAGGATCGCCTGGGTTAAAGGTCATGAAGTGATCACCACTGGCATAAAAGCCATGAATGGTACGACCATCCATATCGACACGAGCCACACGATCCGACTTAACCTCATTGATAAACTGCGTGTAGTCGATACGATGCGGATTACCGACGCGCGTCTCTTCTGGACTGCCTTGAAACTGGTTAAATAGTACCAAAGTAACAGCTGCCAATATCATCCAAACCAACAGGTTTTTCATAAAGTCATTCATTCAATTATTTCCCATCATTTAGGATTGTTGCGGGCGGTAACCACGCGCTAACACATACACTTCCACACTACGACCTCGAGAGGCCTTAGGTTTTTTTAATTGTACCTTAGAAAACACCCTTCTGACATCTTTTAAGAAAGCATCAAAGCCTTCGCCTTGAAATACTTTAATAAGGAGATCACCATCAGGTTTCAAGACCAAATGCGAAAAAGCCAAGGCTAACTCTGATAAATAAATGGATCGCGGAATATCTACCCCTTTGATGCCAGATGTATTCGGTGCCATATCAGACAACACAATATCAACAGCACGACCGTTAAGTGTTGCCAACAACTGTTCTAGTACCTCGTCTTCACGAAAATCACCTTGCAAAAAAGTGCACCCTTGTAACGGTACAATCGGCAGCAAATCAAGCCCAACAACCATGCCCGACTCACCCACCTGCTGAATTGCCCACTGACTCCAGCCCCCTGGTGCTGCACCCAAATCGGCAACCACCATACCGGGCTTGATGAGTTTATCCTTCTCATCCAACTCTTTGAGCTTGTAAGTTGCACGTGACCGATAGCCTTCTTTTTGCGCTAACAGCCAGAAAGGATCGGAAAAGTGTTCTTTTAGCCACGATTGTGACGTTTTTGTTCGTGCCATATACCCTAATCTTGTTACAATGTGTCGTTATAAAGAAAGTCTGAATAATGCGCGCTTCGCTTTTTATTCAGACTTCCTGTTTTCATTTTTTGGTTGGTGGAAGGGATTAAATCAACTGGTTACATTTTGTTGTGGTGCAACCCTTCCCCCAATCCCCCAACCCTTTTATTTTTCAGAGCTTCCATAAAACTTCAAAAAGGAACTTGTTTATGTTATCGAACAGCCAAATCAAATTTTTACGCACCCTAGCCCATCATCGCAACCCGATGTTATGGATTGGTGCTTCTGGCGTAACAGAATCAGTCATTGCCGAGTTAGATATTACCCTAAACACGCATGAGTTAGTTAAAGTTAAAATGCTTAACGATGACCGCGAACAGCGCAAGCTGATGATCGAAACTATTGTTGTGGCTAGCGGTGCGACTAAAATCCAGACAATTGGTAAGATGGTTATTCTTTATCGCCCTAATCTACAAACACCTAAAATTGCTTTGCCAAAACGCTAAGAGCGAGAGGAGAGATGGGTAAGGAGTGAGGATGACTCAGTCTACCTTTCTCCACCCCTCACTCCCAGCACCTCACTCGTTTCCTAACCCTCGCGCCAAGTCCGTCTTTAAATCATCAAGTGACTCTAACCCAATCGACAATCGAATCAAGTTTTCGGTAATGCCCGCCGCCAAGCGATCTGCCTCAGACACTCGTCCGTGCGTTGTCGTTGCAGGGTGCGTAATAATACTTTTCACGTCGCCTAAATTGGCTGAACGCGAGAAAATTTGTACCGCATCAATGACTTTCCACGCCTCGCTTCGACCGCCTGCAACACGGAATGATAAAACCGCGCCACCTGACGTTTGTTGTTTGGCAATCAGTTCTGCCTGTGGATGACTCGCCAACCCTGGATAAAACACCGATTCTACGGCTGGATGCGCTTCTAACCACTGAGCAATGGCGAGTGCTTGCTCGCTGTGTGCCTTCATTCGCAATGATAACGTTTCTAAACCTTTTAAAAAAATCCACGCATTAAACGGACTCATGCTCGCACCCGTCGTGCGCAAAAAGCCATAAACGGGAGCCATAAGCGCTTTACTACCCAATACAGCACCGCCCAATGCACGTCCCTGACCATCAATAAACTTAGTGGCAGAATGCGTTACAATATCGGCACCTAAAGCTAACGGCTTTTGAAGCATCGGGGTCATGAGGCAATTATCAACCATCACCAACGCATCGACAGCATGCGCAATGGCGCACAAGCCAGCGATATCACCAATTTCCATTAATGGATTAGAAGGCGTTTCTAAAAAGAATAAACGCGTTGTTGGCTGAATTGCGTCTTGCCATGCTTGGTTATTCGTTAGGTCAACGAAAGTGGTTTGAATGCCGAAACGACTTAAATGGTTGGCAAAGAAAACTTGTGTCGCGCCAAATACACTACGAGAGCAGACAACATGATCGCCAGCATTGAGCAAGCCCAAACACGCCGTCATAATCGCTGCCATACCAGAACTGGTGGCAACCGCCATTTCAGCGCCTTCTAACGCTGCCAAGCGACGCTCAAAGGCAGCAACCGTTGGATGAGTAAAGCGTGAATAGATATTTCCAGGCTCTGCCCCCGAAAAACGCGCTGCTGCTTGCGCGGCAGAGTCGTAAACGAAACTTGAGGTGAGAATAATGGCTTCACCATGTTCACCCTCTTGTGTCGGATGATAACCATAACGAATGGCTAAGGTTTCATCGCTCCACTGGCTAACATCTTGCTCGAGATTATTCGACATTATGTAATCCTACCGCACTCGGCTCTAAGTTATCTCCCTTAGCACCATCGTTACGTTGCTGAGCAATGCCCGCCAGATACTCAGGCGACACATCACCCGTCACATAAACACCGCTAAAGCACGAGGTATCAAACATTTGTGGACCAGGACCAGATTCACGCACAGCGGCCTCAAGATCAGACAAGTCTTGATACACCAACCAATCCGCGCCAATCACCGCACAAATTTCTTCGACACTTTTGTTATTAGCAACCAGCTCACTGGCTGCTGGCATATCGATACCATAAACATATGGGTAACGCACGGGCGGAGATGCAGAAGCAAAAGATACCTTACGCGCACCTGCGTCACGTGCCATTTGTACAATTTGCGCCGAAGTTGTACCACGCACAATCGAATCATCGACAAGCAACACATGCTTACCTTCAAACTCGCGTGCAATGGCGTTGAGCTTTTGACGCACCGATTTTTTACGTTGTGTCTGACCCGGCATAATAAAAGTCCGACCAATGTATCGGTTTTTAATGAAGCCTTCTCGATAAGGCACGCCCAAACGTTGTGCCATTTGTAATGCAGAGGTACGACTGGTATCAGGAATTGGCATAACAACGTCAATATCGTGATGGGGGTTAACACGTAAAATCTTGGCTGCTAGTTTCTCACCCATATTTAAACGCGCTTCATACACAGATACGCCATCAATCACGGAGTCGGGACGCGCCAAATAAACATGTTCAAAAATACAAGGCGCAACAATGGGATTAGCCGCGCATTGACGCGAGAAAAAGCGACCATCTTCGGTAATGACAATCGCTTCACCAGGTGCTAAATCACGCATTACTTTAAACTCTAATACATCGACGGCGACTGTCTCAGAAGCAACAATATAGTCTTTTCCTGCTGGTGTGTCGCGCTCGCCATAAACAACAGGGCGCAGACCAAATGGGTCACGGAAAGCAAACAGTCCAAAGCCAGCGATCATACCAACGGCAGCATAGCCACCCTTGCAACGCTCATGTACACGTGCGATGGCGTTAAACACTTCCTCTTCTGTCACTTTTTCTTTGTGTTGCACCATCATTTCATGAGCAAACACATTCAACAATACTTCAGAATCTGAATTGGTATTTAAGTGGCGCAAATCTTGCGCATAAATGTCTTTTGCTAAGGCTTCGGTATTGGTCAGATTACCGTTGTGTGCTAAAACAATGCCATATGGAGAATTAACATAAAAAGGCTGAGCTTCGGCACTAGAAGCACTGCCTGCGGTTGGATAACGCACATGACCAATCCCCATAGGACCATGCAAATCGCGCATATGACGCGTACGAAAGACATCACTGACCATGCCATTGTCTTTGCGTTGATAAAACCGATCCTGATGCAAGGTAACGATACCTGCTGCATCTTGTCCGCGATGTTGTAGCACTGTTAAACCATCATAAATACTCTGGTTTACGTTGTCGCCATTGGCTGAAAGGATACCGATAATGCCGCACATAAGTCTGTTTTTACCGCAATGGAATTTGGGACGCTTATTATCCCATCATCAACCAAAGATGACAAATAGATTAAGACTTAATTTTTACCGCAATGGAATTTGGGACGCTTAACCTATTCATTTTTTACCTCACCAGTCCAATAAATGACGAACAGACTCAGCATTAACCTTCGCTTTATTTTCCTAATACGACCGACTTCGCATTAAGGCGTGTATCGACAATGGCTTTTACTTTTTTGGCATCATCTAATGATTTATACAAACCTGCTCGTAAGACATAGACTTTCTTGCCTTTTTTGTTGGTAATAGGAACGATTTTACTGGTAATACCCATCGCACGTAAGCGCGATTGCGTTTCTAAAGCAACCGACTCGACGCTATAAGTTGCTACTTGCACGCTAAAATGACCGCCTGCGCTCACTTCAGGCGGTGGACCAAAGGCCTTAGCAGACTGACTAGCGGCTTTTAAGCGCCCCTGAGTATCCACCTGAGCCTCGCGAGCAGATAAGGTCTGATGCAATGCCTGTACACGTGCAGGATCGGCAGGCGGTGGCGTTACCGTTAATGGCTTATCAATGAACAGGGTTGAACGCGCCTCTTGTTGCTGAACAGCTGATTCGACTGCTGCTGCCGCAAGTGCTGTCGTGCTCGTTTCGACCGCTAAGGGCGCAGCGATTTCTTTAGGTGCGTTAGGCGAAAAATCAACAGGATGCATAAACCAAAGTGGCACAAAATAAACCAGCAACCCTGCCCAAAAAATGGCACCAATCATTCTAAGTTTGAGCGGATCAACGCCTAATGGGTGCTGCATGTCTGTTCCTCTAACCAACGAAGCCCTTGCTCTACGGTCACAAAAGAACCACAAACCAAACGTATCTCAGTCGAATCATAAACCTGTGCTAAGGAACAGGCATCACTGATTGCATCGCACCACTGAACAAGATTTGCATCGATCGACGAAAAAGCATCCTGCAATTGCTCAAGTAGCGCACCACGCGCCCCCCCTAAAGGCGCAACAAACCACTGATCAACATACGGATCTAAAGCGGCAACCATCTCGCCAATATCTTTATCAGATAAGGCACTAAATATGGCAATAACAGGTGTTGACTGAGCTTCCAAATAACCAGCCAGTGCTGAGATAGATTGTGGATTGTGTGCCACATCGAATAACCAAGGTTTGTCAGCGAATTGACGCGCGTCTAACCGACCCAATAAACGCACATCAGATAAGCCTTGCGCCAAAGCAGACACCTCAACGGGCAAACGCGACTGTAGCCCATCAACCAACATCAACGCACCTGCTGCATTAGCAAGCTGAAAATCGCCACGCAAAGCAGGAACGGGCAAGGAATACGCACGATCACCTGTTCTCCACAACCACTGACCATTATCACAACGCTGCCAAGAAAAATCGCATCCCGATAGTGACAGCGATAAACCCAACGCTTGAGCAGAATCGATTAAAGACGATGGCGGCTGTAGATCAGAGCAAACCGCGACTTGACCCTTACGCAAAATGCCCGCTTTTTCACGCGCAATCACGTCTCGCGTATTGCCTAAATAAGCCTGATGATCAATATCGATGGGTGTAATCAATGCAGCATCAGCATCAATCGCATTCACTGCATCTAAGCGTCCACCAAGCCCTACTTCGAGCACTTGAAGATCGCAGCCCTGTTGTTTGAACACCCACAAAGCAGCAATCGTACCCCACTCAAAATAACTCAGCGTTAGATCGTTACTGACCGCAGCAATTGCCCGAAACGCATCAACCAACAAAGCATCACTCGCTGGCGCATTATTAATGCGAATACGTTCATTGTAGTGCAATAAATGTGGCGAAGAATACCAGCCTACTTTGTAACCCGCAGCGGCATAAATATGCGATAACATCGCTGTCGATGACCCTTTTCCATTCGTTCCAGCAACCGTAATGGTTAATAGCGAGGGTTTATCTAGCCCTAAACGAGACACGACCAATTGCACACGCGTCAAACCCATGTCAATAACTTTCGCGTGAGATGTTTCTTGAAAGGCAAGCCATTCAGCCAGCCTCCAATTCATTTCCATACTGGTTAAGCTGCTTTAATGGGCGCTGCTTGCTTCATCAAAATCGCTAATTTGCCTGCCAATTCATCACGCATGTTGCGACGATCAATAATGCAGTCAATCGCCCCATGTTCTTGCAAAAACTCGCTACGCTGAAAACCTTCTGGCAATTTTTCACGCACGGTCTGCTCAATCACACGAGGACCTGCAAAACCGATTAAAGCATTCGGTTCGGCAACGTTCAAATCACCCAGCATGGCAAACGAAGCCGATACACCACCCATTGTTGGATCAGTTAAAACCGATACAAAAGGCAATTTATGGGCACGTAATTGACCAAGCGCTGCTGATGTTTTTGCCATTTGCATCAACGAAAACAACGCTTCTTGCATCCGTGCACCACCACTGGCAGAAAAGCAAACAAAGGGGCAACGATGGGCAATCGCTTCATTGACGGCACGCACAAACTTCTCGCCGACAACAGCCCCCATCGAACCACCCATAAAACCAAACTCGAACGAGGCCGCCACAATCGGCATGCCATGTAATGTCCCGCGTTGAACCAAAAAGGCATCTTTTTCACCCGTCTTGGCTTGCGCTTCTGTAATACGATCTTTGTATCGCTTCTGATCTTTGAACTTGAGCGCATCGACAGGAGAAACCAGCGCCCCGACTTCGACAGCAGAACCTGCATCTAAGAAAATATCTAAACGGCGACGCGCGCCAATGCGCAAATGCGATCCATTGGGGCAAACATGACAATTACGCTCGATTTCTGCACGATAAACAGGTGCTTCCATTCCTGGACACTTAACCCAAGTACCTTCTGGCACTGATGATTTTTGCTCAGTGTTACGACGCAAACGTGTCGAAAGTAAGCTTCCTAGTTTAAATTTATTTTCAAGATTGTCTAACCAATTTGCCATGAGTATCGTCTCTTAATTTTATATGGGGAATGATTAACGCTGCAAGGCGGCACGAATCGGTTTAATTAAAGCCGCAGCTGCTGCTAACACAACCGCATCGCCTTTATCCGCAACCGCTTCAATAGCTTCTACTAGGGCACTACCCACCACGACTGCATCAGCAAATGCGGCCATTTTCCCTGCCGTTTCGGCATCTCGAATACCAAACCCAACACCAACGGGCAAGCTTGATTGCGCTTTTAATTCTTCTACTTTGGCTCGAACTTCTGCCAAGTCGGATAATTTAGCGCCCGTGACACCACGTAATGAAACATAATAAATAAAGCCACCTGCTTGTTGCAAGGTCGCTTGTTCGCGCTCAACGGGCGTTGTTGGCGACACCAAAAAAATATTCGCCAATCCCTGTGCTTTTAACGCTTGGGTAACAGGCATCGCTTCTTCTGCAGGGTAGTCTACTGTCAGCACACCATCGACACCAGCACTGGCGGCTTCATGTGCAAACTGTTCAATACCCATCGCTTCAATCGGATTGGCATAGCCCATCAACACAACAGGCGTGAGCTGATCTTGGCGACGGAAATCCATCACCATTTCCAGCACATTGCGTAAACTAACGCCATATCTCAATGCACGCTCAGTCGCCCGCTGAATCACAGGACCATCTGCCATGGGATCAGAGAAAGGAATACCCAACTCCAACACGTCAGCACCTGCATCGACCAAAGCATGCATTAATGGCACAGTCAGTAACGGGTGTGGATCGCCCGCCGCAATGTAAGGAATCAGCGCTGCACGGTTGTGCGCACGGGTATCAGCAAAAACGGTTTCTAAACGATTCATAGTGTAAATCCTTCAATAGCAGCAATGGTATTCATGTCTTTATCGCCACGACCAGACAAGTTGACCACAATGGATTGATGCTTCGATAACTCAGGCGCTAGCTTTGCAATATATGCAATGGCATGACTGGTTTCCAATGCTGGAATAATGCCTTCCATCTTCGTCAGTAGTCGGAATCCGTCTAAAGCTTCATCGTCGGTAATGGCAACGTAATTGGCACGACCTGTGTCCTTTAAGAAGGCATGTTCAGGACCCACACCTGGGTAATCCAATCCTGCCGAAATCGAATGCGTGCCGATAATCTGACCATTTTCATCTTGCATTAAGTAAGTACGATTACCATGTAAAACACCTGGACGACCTGCATTGAGTGGCGCAGCATGACGACCTGTTTCTAAGCCATCACCACCTGCCTCAACACCATACAAAGAAACGCCTTCGTCATTTAGGAAATCGTAAAAGATACCAATGGCATTCGAGCCACCACCGACACACGCAACCACCGCATCAGGTAGTGCACCGATTTGTGCCAAACACTGCTGCTTCGTTTCACGACCAATCACTGACTGGAAGTCGCGCACGATTTGTGGATAAGGATGAGGACCTGCTGCAGTGCCAATAATGTAGAAGGTATTATCGACGTTTGATACCCAATCACGCATGGCTTCGTTAAGTGCGTCTTTAAGTGTACGTGTACCCGACGTTACGCCGACAACCGTCGCGCCCAACATTTTCATCCGCATCACATTCGGTGCTTGGCGAACAATGTCATCCGCACCCATATAAATGACGCACTCCAATCCCAAACGTGCTGCGACGGTTGCGGTCGCCACACCATGCTGACCCGCACCTGTTTCGGCAATAATGCGCGTTTTGCCCATGCGTTTTGCCAACAATGCCTGACCAATGCTGTTATTGATTTTGTGTGCGCCTGTATGGTTTAAATCTTCGCGCTTAAAATAAATCTGTGCGCCGCCCAAGTGATTACTCAGACGCTGCGCATGATACAAGGGCGTTGGACGACCCACATAATGTTGAAAGTCATCTTCTAATTCTGCCAAAAACTCAGGATCAACACGATAATGATGGTAGGCCTGCGTTAACTCACGCAACGGTTCCATTAAGGTTTCTGGGGCAAAAATACCACCGTAAATGCCGAAGTGACCTTTCGCGTCTGGGTATTGGGTGTAATCCATGCTGGTTAATCCTTATTATTTCGTCTGTTGGATGAATTGTGCCATCTTTTGCGCATCTTTAATACCCTTTGTCGCTTCGACACCACCAGAAACATCGACAGCAAAGGGTTTTACTTGGGCAATGGCCGCGTTAACATTATCTGCCGTTAAGCCGCCTGCTAAAATAATTGGCTTAGTCAGATTGTGTGGCACACGATGCCAGTCAAAAGATTCTCCCGAACCACCAGGTACATTAGGCTTGTAAGTGTCTACTAATAACCCCAACGCATCGCTAAAGCGATTCGCTTCTTGCTGCAAATCAACATCGTCACGCATCGGAATCGCCTTAATATAAGCACGACCAAAAGATCGGCAGAACTCGGGCGACTCATCGCCATGAAACTGCAATAAGCTAACACTTGGCAATGCTTGCAATACTGCTTGCACCGCTTCGACACTTGGATCGACAAACAAAGCCGTTACCGTCACAAAGGGAGGCACGTTAAGCAACGCTTGTTGCGCCTGCTCAATCGTTACGGCTCGAGGGCTAGGTGGGTAAAACACCAAACCAATGGCATCCGCTCCCAAAGCGCAAGCTATCTGCACGTCTTCGACTCGAGTTAAACCACAGATTTTAACGCGCACGCTATTCATCGTTTCCATAGATCCGCCATATTAACTTGCTTGAATGTGTAATGCTCTGGATAACGCACATGGGTTAAATATAAGCCATTGGCAGGTGCAGTTGGTGCGGCTTTGGTTCGATCGCGTAGTTCCAACAAATCAGTTATCCATGAAACGGGGCGATCGCCCTGCCCGACTTTTAATAAAGATCCGACAATGTTACGCACCATATGATGTAAAAACGCATTCGCTTCAATATCAACAAACACAAAATCACCTTCGCGCATCACCGTCACCTCTATCACATGACGATTAGGATGGTGTGCTTGGCATTCAGCCGCTCGAAAAGAGGAGAAATCGTGTTCACCCAACAATGACTGAGCGGCAAGATGCATCAGCTCAACATTGAGCGGACGTGTTACCGAGGTTTGCTGTGCATAAAACAGAGCAGAGCGAACAGGACGATTGACAATCACATAACGGTAACGACGTGCCACAGCAGAAAAGCGTGCATGAAACGCCTCATCAACCGTTTCTTGCCAAGTGACACGAATGTCGTTAGGTAAATGCGTATTCGTACCGCGCACCCATGCATCGACAGGACGCGTCACACTGGTATCGAAATGCACAACCTGCCCAATGGCATGAACCCCTCGATCGGTACGCCCCGCACAAAAAACCTCGATCGGTTCGCAAGCAATTTTTGCTAATGCCGACTCAAGGTGTTCTTGCACGCCGTGACAATCTTGCTGTTTTTGCCAACCGCAATAGGAAAACCCTAAGTATTCAATCCCTAGTGCAATGCGTGGCATACTAATGTACCTCAAAACCGTGATGAGCAGTTAAAGTTGCAAGGCGCACGGAACGCAGAACGAGGCGTGTACAATAAGTACATAACGACGTTCGAGTACCGCGCAACAAAGCAAGATAACTGCGCAATAGGTTTTATTTCAGATAATCGCGAATAAGCACTTGCGCGATTTGCACCGCATTGGTTGCAGCACCTTTACGCACATTGTCGGCAACCACCCACAGATTTAAGCCGTTATCGCAAGAAATATCTTCACGAATACGACCGACATAAACAGGATTGGTATCAGCGACATCTGCAGGCGTTGGATAACCACCGTTGACCTGCTCGTCCATAATCACAATGCCTTCGGCTTTTGACAACAATTCGCGTGCTTGTGCCGCAGTGATTTTATCGCGCGTTTCGATATGAACAGCTTCTGAGTGACCAAAAAAAACAGGCACACGAACGGCTGTTGGGTTAACTTTAACGTTAGCGTCACCCAAAATCTTTTGTGTTTCCCACACCATCTTCATTTCTTCTTTGGTGTAGCCGTTTTCGGTAAAGACATCAATTTGTGGAATGACGTTAAAGGCAATACGCTTAGCAAAAACATCGTTTTGTGTGGGCTTAAAGTTCAATAAATTCGCTGTCTGAGTCGACAGTTCTTCGATCGCTTCTTTACCAGCACCCGAAACAGCCTGATAGGTTGCAACGTTAATACGTGTAATACCAACAGCATCATAAATGGGCTTTAAAGCAACCAACATCTGAATGGTTGAGCAGTTAGGGTTAGCAATAATGCCACGATTTTTGTATTGCGCAATCGCTTTCGGATTAACCTCTGGCACGACTAATGGAATGTCATCATCGTAGCGAAACTGAGAGGTGTTATCGATCACAACACAACCTGCAGCCGCTGCCTTAGGCGCATAAATCGCTGAAACACTAGCGCCTGGTGAAAACAAGCCGATTTGTGTTTTTGAAAAATCAAACGTCTCTAAGTCTTCTACTGTGACTTCTTTGCCGCGAAAAGTAATGGTCTTACCAGCAGAACGGCTACTTGCTAACGGATACAACTTACCTACAGGGAAATCAAGTTCTTCCAACACGCGCATCATCGTTTCGCCAACAGCACCTGTCGCACCAACAACCGCAACATCATACAACTTCGTCATTTTATTTCCTCAATTCTTCCGTTTAATTTCTCTATAGAGCG